>CACXVH010000014.1 GCA_902771095.1 uncultured Pseudomonadota bacterium | reverse complement strand
GTCAGTGGTTAATCGAAGGTAAATATCCAAACAGACATGAGTAATCCGTTATGTCCCCACAATATGGGGACACAACTGGATAATAAAAAGGGGTATAAAATGAATATGTATCAAAAGTTAGAAAATGCGGTGAATCAATGGCCTGAAAATTTGTTCTTGGTTCGTGAAAATATCACATATTCTGAATTCTTGGATCAAGTGCGCGCGCGTGCATCTTCTTTGAACAAAGCGGGCATAAAAAATGGAGATGTTGTTGGTGTTTTGTCACATAATTTGCCCCAATTTCCATTGACGCTTTTTGCAGTGTGGTATTTGGGTGCAACTGTGTTAATGCTGGATACAAATCTAACACCACGCGAATATGACAAGATGTGTGAAATCGCAGGTTGTAAATTTGTTTGTGCGGAACCGTCGTTCTTTTATAAAACAGATAAGTTTAAATTTTATGATATTACACGCAAAGATGGTGATATAGATTATGACCTTCGTGCGTATCCGTCTGAATCAACAGATGTTGCAACTATGTCGTTTACATCTGGTTCGACCGGAACACCAAAGGTTGTTCCATTAACTCACTTTAATTTAATAGAGTGTGCAAATTCTTTGGAAGATATGTCTGATTATTATCATTCTGGGGAAATTATGTATGGATTTTTACCTCTTTATCATATCTTTGGATTCGCGGTATGTATACTCGGGACAATTCATTATGGTGGTGGTTTGGTTTTGCAACCGGTCGTTAATCCAAAATACATATTGGATGATTTCAAGAAATTCAGACCGCATGTTATCCCTGTTGTTCCGCGTGTCTTGGAATTGTTCCGTAACAAGATTATTGATGGTATGAAACAACAAAAGAAATGGCGCGTGGCTTCATTTATTTTGAATAATCAAAAAACTTTGAAAGATATGGGACTCGATTTTGTTGTGCGCAAAGTCCAAGAACCATTGTTGGATATATTCGGTGGTCGCGTCAGATTATTGATTGCGGGCGGTGCAGCAACTAAGCCAGAGGTGGAAAATTTTTATGAATCACTTGGTCTTGCATTTATCCAAGGATATGGTTTAACCGAAACCGTGGGACCAATCTGTATTTCCAAACCAACAAGTAAAAGATTGCCTTATTCTGTTGGTGCGCCAACATCTAATAACGAATGTGAAATTCGTGATAAAGATGAAAATGGTGTCGGAATTTTATGGGTTCGTGGACATCAGGTATTTAACGGATACCTTAATAATGACGAAGTTAATGCCACAGTATTTGATGAAAAGGGTTTCTTTAATACTGGGGATATGATGTATATGGATAAAAATGGCGAACTACATTTTGCCGGTCGTAAAAAACAAGTCATCGTTTTGGATTCTGGTAAAAATGTTTATCCTGATGAATTGGAAGCGCTTTATATGGAAATCGAAGGTGTAAAAAATGTTGCGGTCTTTGAACACAAGGTTGGTGATAAAACTGTTGCATATGGTGTGTTCCAAGTAGAACCAAATATGACAATGGAAAAATTAGCAGCCGCTGTGGCAGAAGCAAACAAGAAAGTTGCATCGTATAAATGGGTAACGCATTTTGCGATGACAACGGAAGATTTGCCGATGACAAGCACCCAGAAAATCAAACATCACGAAGTTCGCAAAAATTTGATTGATGGTAAATATCCAGATAGAAAAGAATAAAAAAACCGGCAAATGCCGGTTTTTTACTTTCCCAAACAAAGACGAGAAAATGTCATGTCGGCAATTTCGTTGGTTGTGATTATTCCCAATATTTTACCGATATTATCGGATGCGCGTCTGACATGTTCGGCAAAGATATCATAATTGCCATTGTATTTTTTAATCGCATTTTCCAATTCAATAATTGTTTCGTTCAGTAATTCATAAGTGCGTTCATTAATTGTTATTTTTGATTCACCGTTGCCAAAAAGGTCATGCATTTTTTGTTTTATTGCTTTTAATAATCTATCAAAACCGATATCTTTTTTGACAGATGTATAAATAACTTTTTTATTTGTTTTGTTTTTTAATAAATCAGATTTATTTATGACAGTAATTTCATTATCAATGATTTTTTTTGGAACTTCGTTATAAACATGAATTATTAAATCTGCGTTTTCAATTTCTGTATAGGTTTTTTCAATACCGATTTTTTCTATTTTATTGCGTGATTTCCGAATTCCTGCCGTATCAGAAAGGTTGATAAGGTATCCATCAATATCCAATTGTGTTGAAACTACATCGCGTGTTGTGCCGGCAATATCTGATACTATGGCACGATTTGAACCAATCAATTTATTAAAAATGGAAGATTTTCCAACATTCGTTTTGCCAACCAAAACTATATTAAATCCATTTTGAATTGCGCGTGATGCACGAAAACCAGACACAGAACTTTTTATTTCGTCCAATAACTTTTTAGTTTGTGTTAATATTTTTTTATCAATGTTTTTTGGTAAATCGTCGCTATCGTAATCAAGAATCGCCGCACTGTATGCTGAAATTTCAATCATCTGATTTCGCCAATCATTATAGATTTTTGAATCGTGTCCGGTTAATGAACGCAGTGCGTTTTGTCTTTGTTTGTCTGTTTGCGCATCTAAAAGTGCAATCAGTCCGTCGACATCAGTTAAATCCATTTTGTTGTTATAAAAAGCGCGCCGGGAAAATTCACCGCGTTCTGCAATCCTTGCGCCGAACCCGCGTAAAAAGTCAAAGATTTTGTTTATTACCGCAGGGCTGCCGTGGCTGTGTATTTCAATAATATCTTCGCCGGTAAAAGAATAGGGCGCATTAAAATAAATAGCAATACATTGGTCTATTAATTCGCCTTTGTCATCTGTTAAGTTTGTGAAATAAGCATGACGAGGAATAACCCGCCCCCGAAACTGCCGTGGCAGTTTCGACCCCGCCGCACGGGCGGGGTTGTTTATAACGCGTTTGAAAAGTTTTAATAAATCGTTACCACTTATGCGGATAACGGCGACACCTGATTTCCCAGGTGCAGATGATAATGCGAAAATTGTATCGTTATTCATATTATTTACCGCTTATTTCTTTTAATGCCATCGGAACAAGTTGTGCGACATTTTTGTCTGGGTTTTGTGACACCAATTTTTGTGCCATATCAACAATGTCTTGTCTGCGATAACCCAATGATTCAAGGGCGGCCAGTAAATCTGGTAAAGCGCCACCGGCAATATCAGAGCCAAAATCGAAAGCACCACCACCCATTTTATTCTTTAATTCCACTATGATTTTTTCAGCGACTTTTTTGCCAACACCCGGGGCTGTTGCGATTGTTTTTGCGTCCCCAGTTGCAATTGCAGACATTAATGTTTCCGTCTTTATCGTGCCCATAATTGCCATCGCAACCTTTGGTCCAACACCAGATACAGTGGTCAATTGATTGAATAATGTTTGACCAGCCAGAGATGAAAAACCGAATAATCTTATAGAATCTTCGCGCACAATCGTTTCTATCCAAAGCGCGACAGTTGACCGTAAAGTCAAGATTTCTGGTGTATAAACCTTGTACCCGACACCAGCAACCATTAAAATTACATAATCTGGACCGATATAATCAATTACACCTTGCAATTTTCCAATCATTTGTTATCCTTTTGTCGTAATTCTAATCTAATTTAATAAAAAGGTCAAATATGAGTGGACACAGCAAATGGCACAACATCCAACATAAAAAAGGATTGGTTGATGCAGCGCGCAGCGGTTTGTTTACAAAACTGGCACGCGAAATAACTATGGCGGCAAAGTTGGGCGATAAAAATCCTGATAATAACCCAAGATTGCGTTTGGCTATTTTACAGGCACGCAAAAATTCTATGCCAAATGACAATATCAAACGTGCTATTGATAAGGCGTCTGGTGCAAACACAGATAACTTTGTGGCTGTGCGTTATGAAGGTTATGGTCCTGGGGCTGTGCCAGTTATAGTAGAGGCATTAACCGATAATCCGCGCAGAACAGTGCCAGAGGTTCGCAATATCTTTGCCAAGAACGGTGGAAATATGGGTGAAGAAGGATCGGTTGTGTTCATGTTTTCTCATGTTGGGCAAATTATGTATCCAGCAAGTATTGGTAAAACCGAAGATGAAATGATGGAACTGGTTATGGAAGTTGATGCAGATAATTTGGAAACATCCGAAGAAGGTTTTATCATCACAACCAAACCAGATAATTTTATGAATGTTCAAAAAGCATTAAGCGATAAATTGGGTGAACCAGAAAATGCAGAATTGACTTGGATTCCAAATATGCCAATGGATTTGGACGATGAAGCATATGCCAAAGTGGAAAAATTGGTTGATGCGCTGGATGCGAATGATGATGTACAAAAGGTATTTACTGCTGCCGCATAAAAATAAATTTATTTTAAATAAAAAACCGCCAATTTGGCGGTTTTTTTATTTTTTTATCTTACTGATTAGCAGGCTTTGGTGTTTCTTTTGCCGCCGCTGCTTTCTGTCTTTGTTCATACAAATCAGCAAAGTCAACAGGTTGCATAACAAATGCTGGGAACCCAGATTCTGCGGTCAATCTTGTTACCATTGCGCGAACAGATGGGAACAAGAGTGTCGGAACATCAATCAATAATGTTTTTCTTTTTGTTTCTTCGTCTTTTTCTTCGTATTGAACCATGCCGGTATATGTAGATTCAATCATAAATATAGTTTTGTTGTCTTTTTCCAATTTAGAATGAACCTTGGTAATCAAATCGACCATGAACAAATTATTGTCTGCGCCTTTGATATTGATGTCCAAGTTGATTTCAATTTTCGCCTGGCCATTGTCTTGTTTAAAGAACAATTCTGGCACATTTGGGCTTTCGAAAGAGATGTCTTTTAAGAATTGTGAAATAATATTAAACTTTGGCATATATTTGCTCCTTTTTTTATCCTCGGTTTTATGATAATATAGCATTAAGAAATCATTTTTACAAGTGGGGGGAACACAAAATGTTTAAAATATGTAAATTTTCGAAAATTCTGGGCTTAATCGGCTTTTTTGTGCTGGCTGGGTGCGATTTATCTGCGCCTACACATGTTGGGGATGATTCAAAAATACCGTCAAATTTGCGGGCTGTGTCGTATTCGAACCTGCCTGGATGGCGCAATGACGATGTTCGGTATGCGTTGCAGGCGTTTCGTAATACTTGTAAAGCAAAGATTCAATACAAGGGTTCTGTTATACCAGATGCGGAACTTTTGCGTGAAAAGTGCAATATGTTGCCAAGTGCAAGTGCGGATATAGCAACTGTGCGGGCTTGGTTTGAATCGCATTTCCAACCGTATCAGGTTTATGATGAAAAGGGTGCAAAGAAAGGAACCTATACTGGATACTATTCGCCTGTGATACCGGGGTGCAAGAAACAAAGTACAAAATGCAATGAACCAATTATGGGCGTGCCAATCAATGGTGCAGAATACAAAGGGGTGCCAAAGAAAGATATTGTTGCAAAGCGCATAGGGCGCGTTCTTTATTGGGCAGATATGGTCGATGTGCAAAATCTGCAAATCCAAGGTAGCGGTATGTTAAAGTTAGAAGATGGTAGTTTAGTCAAATTGAACTTTGCTGCGGTTAATGATATGCCGTTCAAATCCATCGGTAAACAATTACAAGACAAAGGTATCAAGCCAGAAGGTGGGTATAGTGCGGATGCTGTATGGACGCATTTAAAGAAAAATCCAAAATTGGCAAAAGAAGTGATTTATAATAACCCGCGTTATGTGTATTTTTACGAAACAGAACAAAAAAGTGTGATTGGAAAACTGGGGACACCACTTTCAAAAATACGCAGTATTGCGATGGACGATTCTATATACACATTGGGATTGCCGGTTTATGTAAATACGAATTTGTCCGATGGGCGCAGCTTTAATCGTTTGATGATTGCCCAAGATACAGGTGGTGCGATTAAGGGTTGGATACGCGCAGACATCTTCTTTGGCAGTGGGGATGAAGCGTATAAAGTGGCACATGGACAACATTCCCAGGGTCAGATGTTTATTTTAATGCCAAAGGAATATACTTATGTCAAACCAAGATAAGAAAGTAAATCTTGATGTGCGAAAAAGTAGGCCACAGACATTAGCATCTGCGTTTGGTGGGTTATTGGAAATTTTTGGCGCGCGTTCATCGGATGCTGATTTAGCAAAAAATTGGAAAAATATTGTAAGTAAAGATATATCAGATATAGCAAATGTGGTTGCAGTCAAAAAAACGCGTGATAAAAAATTTAATATTGTGTTGCGCCCCGTGTCACCTGCTTTTGCGCTGGAATTGTCGTATAAAGTTGAAGATTGTAAAAATCAAATAAATAAATACTATGGGTATGATGCTGTTGCAAAAATAACAATCAGGAAATAAAATGAAACGAATTTTGGGTATTGACCCGGGACTTTTGCATACTGGTTGGGCGATAATTGATGTTGCGGGTTCCGCGCGTAAATATATTGCAAGTGGTGTTATTTTGCCGCCTACAAAAATTGATTTTGCAGAAAGATTGGCTTTTATTTTTAATGGGATAAATGAATTATGTGAAAATTTTAAACCAACGGAATGCAGTATAGAAATTATTTTTGTGAATAAAAACAGCAAGACGACTTTGTTACTGGGGCATGCAAGGGCGGCGGCGATTACTGCGGTGGCTGTAAAAGATATACCTGTATTTGAATATGAACCAAACAAAGTTAAAAAGGCATTAACTGGTATGGGGCATGCAGATAAAGAACAAATTTATAAAATGTTATCTATATTGTTACCGACCGCACATCCGAAAACAGCAGATGAAAGTGATGCGATTGCGATTGCTCTGACCCATGCAAATACATCAAGATTTGAATTGTAAAAAATTATGTTTATAAAATATTTATATGTGTTATGATTTGTATACAAGAAGAGAGAAATGGCAAGAGATAAATATCTTTCAATGCGACAAAATGTGAACGGGTTTTCTTTTACAAACCTGGGGCTGTTCACTGGTTTTGCCAGCAGTGTGGTAAGTGCTGTTTATTCACTGGTTTTATTTGAAATTTTTAAATTATTTTTTAATGAAGAGATGGCATCAAGTGCGGTTGGTATATATGCAGCAGTAATCGCTGTATTTTCAATGTTTGTCGGTCTTTTTTCAACACAAATATTGCGGTGGTTTACAAAAACAAAATTATTGGGGATAGTATTAAGTTTTTTATGTGCTTGTTATTGTATGATGAGTTTTTCTGTAAAGCCAGGGACTTTTATAACACTTGATTTTATGGCTCAATTTGCATTAACGATTTTAAATATACTATTACCACTTTTCATATCTGATTTTTCAAAAGGTGTCGGTATGGAAAAATTGAATGCACGATATTTGTTATGGGTGAATATTGGTGCATTGATTGCGCCAATGTTTGCGATGACTGTTGTATCGTTCTTTGGCGGAAATTACAGAATGCCATTGATGGCGGCTGGTCTTGTTTATTTCTCTGGTCTTTTGTTCTTTAAACATTTTGGAATTGTCCAACAAGATAAAATTATAAAGAAAGTTAATATGCGTAAAACATGGCGTGCTTTGCGTATAACAGCATTACATTTTTTCCAAAAAAATGGTATGTTGCGTGCTTATACGGTAAACTTTGGGTATTATGCGTTGCGTGCGATGCGCTTGCTTTATGTTCCAATTGTCGTTATTGAAAATGGCTTTACCAGTGAAACTTTGGGTATTGTTTTATCGCTTGGGATATTGCCGTATATAATCATAGAATCGTTTATCGGTCGATTGATAAAGCGCTATGGCGTGAAAATCTGGCTGACCATCGGTTTTATTTCTTTTGCTGTATTTTCAATATTTGCAACATTTATGTCTGGATACGCATTGCTCGCGATATTTATTTTGTGGCAAATTTCTGGCGCATTTATGGAAGCGTGTCATGATTTGTTATTCTTTGATGATATGCCCAAAGAGCATCAGGCAAAGTTTTACGGTGTTTTCAGAACAAGTGTGAATTTCCCGAGTGTTGTTGCGCCGATTTTGGGTGGTATCTGTATCGCGATATTTAATTCTACATCAGCAGTGTGGCTGATTACCGCGGTTGTAGGAATTTTGTCAACTATTGTCTTGTGGTCAAAACATTAAAATATATACCTTGCGTTATGACGTTTTTCTTTGTATGATTTCGGTATAAAACGAAAGGGGTTATTAAATGGCTAAAAAAGAAGTGGCAAAAGAAAATACACCGGCAAAAAATCCGGCTTTGGAATCGGCATTGGCGCAAATTCAAAAACAATTTGGTAAAGAAGCCATCATGAAAATGGGTGATGGTTCACAACAAAATATAGAAGCAATTTCAAGTGGTTCGTTGGGATTGGATATCGCACTCGGGATTGGTGGTTATCCACGTGGAAGAATTGTTGAAATTTATGGACCAGAAAGCTCTGGTAAAACAACGCTTGCATTGCATGCGGTGGCAGAGGCACAAAAGAAAGGTGGCACATGTGCCTATATCGATGCAGAAAATGCATTGGATCCAAGTTATGCCAAAAAATTGGGTGTTGATGTTGCAAATTTAATTATTTCGCAACCTGATTCTGGGGAACAGGCATTGGAAATTGCTGATACACTTATAAAATCTGGGGCGGTTGATGTTGTCGTAATTGATTCTGTGGCGGCACTTGTGCCAAAGGCAGAATTAGAAGGCAATATCGGCGATTCTTATGTCGGAACAACCGCGCGTTTAATGTCTCAATCTTTGAAAAAATTGGCGGGTTCTGTTTCGCGCAGTAATACCCTTTTAATCTTTATCAATCAAATTCGTATGAAGATTGGTGTTATGTTTGGAAATCCAGAAACAACATCTGGTGGAAATGCTTTGAAATTTTATGCGTCGGTTCGTCTTGATATTCGCAGAACTGGCGCAATCAAAGATAAAGAAAATATTATTGGAAATGAAACGCGGGTCAAGATTGTTAAAAACAAAGTTGCGCCACCTTTCCGCACAGTTGATTTCAAAATTATGTATGGTGAAGGTATTTCCAGAATAAGCGAAATATTAGATATGGGTGTGAAATATAACTTTATTGAAAAAGCTGGTTCGTTCTATTCTTACAACAATGAACGCATAGGTCAAGGCGAAGCGAATGCGCGCCAATGGTTAAAAGATCACGAAACGGCTCAAAAAGAATTACTGGATAAAATTATGTCGCGCGCCAACGGTATCGCTGAAGAAATGACCACTGGTCCGATTGATGACGAAGGGGAGTGATTAAAAACCAAAGGGGGTATTTTATGAATTTTGCAAGATTTATAGCAGTAAGCAGTGTTGTTTTGCGCGGCCATGTTTTTAACCCTTTTTGGCATAGCCGTCAAAAAAGGCGCGCTGTGCGCAGTGAAGTTATATCGCAAATAATTCCGCGGTATTTTAAAAGATATTTACCAAGTGCAGAAGCTGTTGAAGAAACTAAAGTAATTAAAGATGATAAAAACGATAAAATTTTTTCACTTTGGTTGCAAGGTGAAGCAAATGCGCCTGCGTTGGTAAAAGCATGTTATCGCAGTGTACGCAGACATTGCAGTCAAGAATTGATAGTATTGGATATAAATACTGTTTTTGACTACATAACTTTGCCAGAAAAAATTGTTCAAAAGTATAGAGACGGCAAAATAGGGCACGCGCATTTCGCTGATATTTGTCGTGTTGAATTGCTGTATGAACATGGTGGTTTTTGGTTGGACGCAACTGGATTTGTGACTGCCCCAATTCCACAGTGGATAGTTGATACAGATTTTTTTATGTTCTTGACGGGACATGCTGGCAGCCCATATAGTTTCTGTCAAAACTGTTTTATTAGGGCAAGAAAAGGGGCATATCTTTTGGCAGCATGGCGTGCGATGATACTTGATTACTGGATGCATGAAAACCATTGCTTTGATTATTTTATGCATCAATTATTGTTTAAAACCTTGGTTATGAATGATAAAAGGGCGAAAAAATATTTTGCTGAGATGCCACATGTCGATCAAGATCCAACGCATGCGCTTTGGTGGAAATATCAAAATGAACATTTTGATAAGAAGATTTTTGATGAAGTGACCAAAGACGCGTTTTTCCAAAAAACCACATATCGTGGAACAGATAAAATTGTCCCTGGATCTTTTGCTGATGAAATGATAAATAAAATGTAGGGGGGTTGATTTGCCAAAATTATCTGTAATTATCCCTGTGTATAATGGTGAAAAATATTTACCAAGGTGTTTGATGGCTTTGCAAAATCAGCCATTCCAAGACTGGCAGGCGATTTTTGTTGATGATGGAAGCACAGATGAATCTGGTAAAATACTTGATAAATATGCCGATAAAGATAAACGCATCGTGGTTATTCATAAAAAAAATATGGGAGTATCTGCTGCGCGAAACGATGGTATTAAAAAGGTCAAGGGTGAATATGTTCATTTCATGGATGTTGATGATGACCTTGATTTTGATTATTATGAATCAATGTTAAAGTTTTCAAACGGGGCAGATATTGTGTGTTCCGGGTTTGTTTCAAACAGTAAACACTCTTCAAACTTGGTTTATAAAAAAAAGCACATTTTGAAAACTTTGTTTGGTAAATTATTTTGGTCCCAGGCATTGATAAAATCTTTTGTTTGGCGGTATTTATTTAAAACTGAATTTATAAAGAAAAACAAATTACAATTTGATACGGACTTGATTTCCCAAGAAGATGCTGTGTTTGTATTAAATGCGTTTGTTTTCGCAAATCGTATTGTTATTGTTCCAAATACAAATTACCACTATTTGTTTAATGAAAATTCTGCACTTAATAAAAAGGACCAAAAACACCGCGAAAAATTAAAACAGCAATATAAAATTGGTAAAGAATTTAGAAAAAAATATGCCAAGAAAAATAAAGTTATGCTTTTGTGGAGATTCAGAAAGATAATTAAATTATTTTTTTAATCAAAGGAACATTATATGGTGCCAAAAATTTCTATTATTATTCCAATGTTTAAGGTGGAAAAGTATTTGCGCAGGTGTCTAGATTCTGTATTAAATCAAACTTTTTCTGATTGGCAGGCGATTTGTGTTGATGATGGAAGTCCTGATGAATCAGGTAGTATCGCCGAAGAATATGCGGCACGTGATAAAAGATTTGTTGTCATTCACAAAGAAAATGGCGGTCTTTCTGATGCAAGAAACGCAGGTTTTACAAAAGCAGATGGTAAATATATAATGTATCTGGATAGCGATGATTTTGTTCATCCACAGGTTATGGAAATTGCGTATAAATTTGCCGAAGAAAATAAATCTGATATCGTTTCTTTTCAATATGACAGATTATACCGTCCGCGTTTGATGGTTCGTCATTTTTTACATATGGATACTGATAATGTTATTCCGTATGGAATAAAGAAAAAATATAACATCGATAAAATTAAAACAAAAACAGTTGATAATGTGTTTGAATTGGCAACTGAACGCACACACAATAAAAATAATCCAAATCGTTCATTTTTGATAAAACATTGTCAGGTCTGGAAAAATCTTTATAAAAAATCTTTGATACAAGACACACCGTTTATCAAAGGTATCGTTTTTGAAGATTTTCCGTGGTGGAGTGCTGTTATGTTAAAAAGACCGCGTGTCACAGTTGTGCCATTGCCTCTTTATTACTATATACCAAATTTTGGTGGAATTGTTTTATCTGAAAAACAGTTAAAGATAATACACAGTTTATGTGTTGGTTTGGAAAAAAGTTTTGTTGCGTATAAAAATAATGCCGATAAATATCAGATGAAAAAATGGCAGGAAAATTTTATGTGGTTCTTTGTTAACAAGGCGTTTAAAAAAGTCAGTAAATTGAGTAATACAAAAGATATGAACGAAGCGAAGAAATATTTCAAACAGTTAAATAAATCTGGGATATTTGATTCATACCCAGAACAATGGTATGAATTAGTTTGCGATATTCAAAAATTTATAAATAAATAAAGTGATATTTATTTTTCAAATTCGCTTTTGTTTGGAAATCGATTTTGTAGAAATTCTAGATTGTTTTTTATCATCTCGTTCGTGGTATATTTTGAATCATTTATACAAAATATAGTTGCATGTTTAATAGAATTTCTGGAAAATTTCGCATCTTCACAAAATACTGGGGATTTGCGAACACTTTTAAAATAAATTGTATTGTATATAAAATTAGATAACCAATGTTTGCCGGATTTATATCCACGTGCTTTTTTAAATATACTGGTGCCAGTAAGAACACTGTAAAGGTTGAATAACCATCTTTGGATTTCTGTCCTTGCGCGAAATTTTTTGCACATTTGTTTGGTTATTTCTTTTTTTATCAATGGATAATTTGAACATTCAATAATTGAAGATTTTATATACGGGTCAATTCCATGCGATGGGTAATATTTTATATATGTCTTACCAAAGATTTCTTTGATTTTTAATGCGGATAGAATGATAGTGTGTGTATATCTGTCCGCGGAATCTAGCCATTTGTTTATATCGCGCTGAATATGTTTGTGTTTGTTATAAAAAACAATTGCGCGACCATGTTTATCAAAAAAGAAATCTGGTTTAAGTTGTTTATTAAAAAAAGTATCGTCATTCATTAAAATAAATTTTTCTGATAGTTCAGGAATGTTTGATATACACATTTCAATAGTTGTCGAATTAAATGTAGGCAATGCTGCCTTTGGCATAATTTGTTCGTGTGGGACAATGGTAATTTTTGGATTTTGTGTGTTTAACCATTTTGGTTTTTGATTAAATCCGGTTATAATGTAAATGTGGTTTATCCATGGTACGCATTCTGATAAAGATCGCAAAGAATATTTCAATTCGCCATTATCACGATAAAGTGCGGAACTTAGATTATTAGCGTTTTCTATGGTTTTGTTTTTGATTTTATCATACCAAAAATTGCGCGTTTTTTGCCAATTTTTATCAGAACCATCAACCCATAAATAAACAGCATCAATTTTATCATTTGTCATTGTTATATCCCTGATTTTTTAAAGCGATTTGGTATCTTTACAACAATTTTTAATCCGAACATAGCGGGCTTGCGCAGGGCATAAATTGGGCGGAAATATGTCTGTAAAAAGCGTGCTATATTTAACCATTTTTCAGATTTTGGTTTCGATTTTGTGACCGCATTTATTGTTCCGTTCCCGCGTCTTTTTAAATGATTTAGCCAATCTGAACCGCGCTTTTTCGCCTTTTGTTCCAGCATATCCATATCAATCGCACCAAAGTGCAAAAGATATAAATTTTTATCTATGTGAAAATTATGATGTTTTATGCTGTGAAATCCGCTGCCCCAATTAACTGGTTTATTTATCACAACTGGTTTAGTGTAGCGCGTAGAGAGCAGGGCATGTTCGCGTTGTTCAAGAAACGGTGCATCTTTATCAAGAATCGCTTCGTTAAACAAATGCTGACCGACATCAAGCCCAAGCCCAGAAAGAGATGTGTTTATTTTTTTATTTGATAAATATTGTGCCAATGTTTGTTTTGTTTTTGGATCAACAATTAAAAATTCATCCGTATCGCACCCAATTACGATATCGTATTTTTTCAATAATTCATGTGCCAATTCAGATAATTTTTTTATTCTGTATTTATCACCACCGCTTCGTGACATAGGAATATGTTCTAATTTTGTTATATGTGCGCGCCCAGCATTTTCTGGTATATTTTGGTCAATGCCATCCAATAAAATATAGAGATTTTCAGTTCCCAGATTTTTGCCATAATATGCAATCCAACGTGATAAGAAAAAATCATCATCGCGTGCCATTGTTATCGCTGCAATCTTTTTTGTTTTTTTCATTTTTGTTTTTTTCCCATTTTTTGTATTGCATATTTTACATTGCGTAAAAAGATTTTTAATGGATTTGATGTAAGCAGCCATTTCATATGTTTTTCGCCGTATACACGATTTGCGGTTTTCATAATCGTGCACATTGCGTTTTTATCGGCATGTTTAAGGACATATTTAATCTGTTTGCCCGCAGAACCATTATGTCGTATAAATGATGCTTTTTTAATAAAAGGACAACCCATTTTGAATAATTTTTTTGGATTATTATAAGTAAACCGACCATAACATTTATAAAGCCCGTCCCATAAACAATTATGGTTTTTTATTAAATTAGTTAATCCATGTTCGTATTTTATGGTTATGTCTGTTTTGTTTTTTTCTTTTTGAACATTTGATATAAATTCATCAAACCAAGTCGATGTAAATATTTTCTTGTTTAATCTAACGAACCAAGATTCCATAAAGGCATGGGTTTTATGTTTTGATACAATAATTCCAGCAGCATCGGTTTTTAGAGATTCTAAATCTTGTAATATATTTTTTATATCAAACAAAGGTCCAAAAACAGAATCGTTTACAAGATACATAACATCATAATTTTTTAATATATTTTTATCACGCGCATATTGAAAGCATCTTTTATAAGACCCAAAATCATATTCACCGTGTTTTTGTGCCAAGGTATAAATTGTAAAAGGTTTTAATTTGTTTAATTCTGATTTTTTTAAATCATTATCCATACAGATAATAACATCGCCATGTTCGGAAAGACAAGATACATAATAAACCATCGCATCGTCAACGATACTGTCTTTATCATACCCAGCAAATAAAAATAATCGATAAGGTTCAGACATTACATTTTAAAGTATACTGTTTTTATCGCCGTTTTGCAACAAACAAAAACCCGCCGAAATGGCGGGTGTATTTTAATCTGTTTCGGCAAAGCGATAAGCTTTCTTGCGTTTGCCACTGTCTAATTCTTTCTTGCGCAGACGAATTGTCGCTGGGGTCACTTCTACCAATTCGTCATCTTGGATATAAGACAATGCTTCTTCCAATGACATCTTGCGTGGTGGTGCCAAGAATAATTTTTCATCAGCGGTTACAGAACGAACATTTGTTAATTGTTTGCCGCGAACTGGGTTAACCTCTATATCGTTTTCTTTGCTGTGTTCGCCAACAATCATACCAGAATAAACTTCGGTCTGTGGGCCAACGAATAACACGCCGCGTGGTTCAAGGTTATGCAGGGCATATGTAGTTGTGCTGCCCGCTTCCATAGAAACCAAAACACCTGGACGATATTGTGTAATTGGGCCGCGGTATGTATCGTATTTATCAAATACACGATTCATAATTCCAGTGCCGCGTGTGTCTGTTCTAAATTCGGATAAATATCCAATTAAACCGCGTGATGGTGCAGAAAATACAATACGCGTTTTGCCAATCCCAGACGGTTTCATTTCGGTTATTGTCGCCTTGCGTTTGGTCATCTTTTCAATCACAACACCGCTGAATTCATCGTCTACATCAATTACAACTTCTTCAATAGGTTCTAATTTTTCACCGTTTGCGCCAGTTTGCATAACAACGCGTGGACGGGATACACTTAATTCAAAACCTTCGCGGCGCATTGTTTCAATTAAAATACCGAGTTGTAATTCGCCACGACCAGAAACTTCGAATGCTTAGTTATTAGCACTTTGTGAAACTTTTAATGCGATGTTGGTTTCTGCCTCACGAAACAATCTTTCGCCAATCATACGCGAAGTTAATTTCTTACCACTTTTACCAGCCAACGGTGATGTGTTCACAAAGAAAGTCATGGTCAATGTTGGTGGGTCAATTGGCATTGCAGGAATTGGATCAAACACACTTGGGTCGCATAATGTGTCTGCCACAGTCGCTTTTGAAAAGCCGGCGATGACAACGATGTCCCCCGCTGAAGCACTTTCTAATGAAACCTTGTTAACCCCTTGATGTTCGATGATTTTTGTAATTTTTGCATTTTCGATAAATTCGCCAGCCATATTGATTGCTTTGACAGTTTGACCAACGCGCACAGTGCCAGATTCTATTTTTCCAGTCAAGATTCGACCAACATATGGGTCTGCTTCTAATGTAGTTGCGAGCATTTTAAAAGGCGCATTGATTTGGCATCTGTCACCATTACAATCTGGTGCCGGTACATGGTCAACAATCAGTTGGAATAATGGTTTTAAATCTTTGTTTGGATTGTCAACATCTTTCAAATCACGAACCGCCCAACCTTCGCGACCGCAAGCATAAAGATACGGAAAATCAAGTTGTGAATCTGTTGCGCCCAATTTATCAAATAAATCAAAAGTTTCGGTTAAAACTTCGTCTGGTCTGGCATCCCCGCGGTCTATTTTGTTTATGCAAACAATAGGGCGAAGGTTCAATTTTAATGCCTTGCTTAACACGAATTTGGTTTGGGGCAGTGGGCCTTCGGCACTGTCCACCAATAACACTACGCCATCAACCATAGACAAAATACGTTCAACTTCGCCACCAAAGTCAGCGTGTCCAGGTGTGTCCACAATATTGATTTTATATTCGCCCCATTGGATAGAAGTTGGTTTTGCCGATATAGTAATTCCGCGTTCGCGTTCAATATCACCACTGTCCATGACGCGGTCTTCGACATGTTCGTTTTCGCGGAAAGTTCCCGCCTGTTTCAACATATTATCAACCAAGGTTGTTTTTCCGTGGTCAACATGCGCTATGATAGCAATATTACGTATTTTCATTTGTTTCTTCTTTATTTTTTGCAAAACGATATATTATATCATATTTTTGAAAATTCAACAAATTATATAAAAAAAATTGACAATGCACATATTTAGTGTAGTATGGCGATGTAGTGCAAAAGGATTAGATATGAAAGATTTGTATTTTAGTGGCGAACAAGATAAATTGAACGGCATTGTAAAAGGTTGTATAGAAGTTTTGAATCGTCCTTTGATTAATGTGTCTCGTGTTAATTCTTTGAGATATAAAATAGCCAGTCAAAATGGTTGTTTTGTCTTGTTCATTGATGGTGTCGAATCATTGGGACAGGGAAAAAATGTGCGTGGTGCAGATTATTTGGAATTTGGCAACACCAGGATTCGTACTGTATACGCGGACAGCAAACTGGTAAAAGAATTAAATAATACAGTGTTAAAAAAATATAACGAATGTGTGCATAAAATAAATCAAAGACAATATTTTTAACATTATTTTAAAAATAAAAATCGCCCAAACGGGCGATTTTTAATGTTTACCACCAATTTTCGTTCGACCACCCATTAATGGTTGAAGTTTCTTTGGAATATTAACAGACCCGTCTGCGTTTTGATGATTTTCGATAATAGGTACCAATGCGCGCGGCAGGGCGATACCAGTATTATTTAATGTTGCAACGAACTTAACCTCATTCGTAGCATTTTCTCGGTATCTGGTGTTTGTTCTGCGTGCCTGGAATTGTCCAATTGACGAGCAAGAACCCAATTCACGATAAGTATTTTCAGATGGAAACCATGCTTCTACATCGTTCATTTTGATTTTGTTGAATCCCATATCACCTGTGCATGCCGCAATTACGCGATATGGTAATTCAAAATCTTCCATAATTTCACAAAGGTTATTTAATAAAAGTTCGTGCATTTCATCAGATTGTTCTGGTTTACAGAAAATATATTGTTCAACCTTGTTAAATTGATGGACACGAACGATTCCGCGGGTATCACGACCGGCGGCACCTGCCTCTTTGCGGAAACATGGTGAAAAGCCAGCGAATTTCATTGGTAAATCGTTTTCGCTTAAAATTTCATCTGCATATAATGAATTAATAATGATTTCTGCGGTGCCAGCCAAACATCTGTCTGTATCAGTCAACATAAATACATCATTATTCATAACAGATAAATCAGACCCCATAAAATGTCCTGCATTAAAAATGGTTTGAGGTTTTGTAATAGATGGGCATTCAATGTATTTGAATCCTTTGGATATAAGTTTTTGAATCACATAGGTTTGAACCGCCAATTCTAATTCAGCCAATTCGCCGCACAGTGCATATACGCGTGTACCACAAATGTTGGCGATTTTTTTTTTTTTTTTTTATCCATTCATTTCCAACAATTCCCATTGTGGACGCGGGGTAAAATCGAATTTCTTTGGTTCACCAACGCGTTTAACTTCGATATTTGCAGATTCATCCATGCCAACCGGTGCGGATGCGTCTGGAATCTGAGGAACGCGGTGGAGCAGGTCGTTTAATACTTCCTCTTTTTGTGCAAGTTCCGCCATGTCTGTTGCAATTTCTTCGCTGATTTGTTTTGATTTAGCGATTAAAGATGCCTTGTCTGTTGCGGTTGGTATTTCCTTGGAAATTTTATTTTTTTCTGCGGTTTTTGTTTGTGTTATTGTTTTCAATTCACGCACGCGCACATCCAGTGCCAAAATATCATCAACGACATCTGGGAAGTTTTTAACGCGACATGCGTTTTTTACAATATCTTTGTTTTCACGAATAAATTTGATATCTAACATTTTTTATTCCTTTGAATTTAAATAAGCGATTGCATCCATAGCAGCGCTGCACCCAGTTCCAACCGCAGTTGCAATTTGCATTTTTATACCACTTTTGACATCGCCGGCAACAAACATACCCCGTGGCAAAGATTCGGGGGCGATACGTCCCATATCATCGCGTTTGATTGTTTCGGATAAATAATCTGTGTTTGCTTCGTGTCCAATCGCGACAAAGATTCCATCTGTTTCGATTTCTTTACCGTCCATGGTTGTTGTAATCAATTTATCAGAATCTGGTTTTTGTGATATAGATTTTAATTCTGTATTGAACATACATTTAATATTTGATTTTTCTGCCACGCGTTCGCGAAGGACGGCTTCTGCGCGAAAGAATTCGGATTTGCGATAAACAATAGTTACATTTTTTGCAACATCTGCCAGATACAGCGCATCATTAAGCGCGCCATTTCCGCCACCGATAACCAAAACATCACGACCGTTATAGAAAAATCCATCACAGGTTGCGCAATAAGAAACCCCGCGCCCGAACAATTCGCGTGCGCCAGCAATTTCAAGGCGGCGCGCAGTTGCGCCAGTTGCAAGGATAACTGTTTTTGAATTAAATGTTTTTCCATTTTCGCAGATAACAGTATATGTTTCGTCGTCATTAAATTTGATATCTTTTGCAGAAGTATATTCAATTTTTGCACCGAAAGATTCTGCTTGCTTTTTAATAAATTGAATCAGTTCCATACCAGAACCACTCCAGCCCGGATAATTTTCCAACTTTGCAATTTCGCCAGTTTGCCCGCCAAGTGTTGCACCAGCTAAAACAACAGCGCTTTTTTTAGCGCGACCACAATAAATCGCAGCGGTTAATCCAGCAGGACCCGAACCCAAAATAATACAATCTAGCATCTTTTTTTCCTTTTTTATCCCGGGAATCATATCATAAAACTTAATCTGTGCAAATATAAAATGAAATAAATTCTTTACTATATAATAACGACATCGTGGCGAGAGCAAAATTCTCCCCCAGTGGGGGAGGTGGTCAGATAATTCGTTTTTATGTAAACCACCCCGGTGCTTCGCACCCCCCCCCTCCATAGAGGGGAACTAAAAAAACACTTTTCAAGAATAAGAAAATATGGTATAATATTCATATTGAATTCATAATAAGAAAGGAGGAAAAAAATGTTTTTATGTTTGACAAAAGTTGACAAATCGGCTGAAACCCGCAGAAACCTACACACACACACACACACACACACACACACACACATGTAGTCCATTGCTAAACCCAAAACAAATCGGAACGATTTGTTTTACAATTTCCCTTTTAATTTCCGCGCCATTATTCGCAACCGATATACCATCAAGTGCATCAACCGCAGATTGTAAACATACACCATTACAGGTATATTCTGGAACATCAAACCTGGAAGCTGGTTGGACTGCGAACACAATACAACTTCATTGGTATAATGGTGACACGGAAATACAAAATGTGCCAGTTGCATCACAAAGTTGCGTATATGACGATTCTTTAACCCCGCCATCAACAATTCCAACAAGAAC
>CACXVH010000013.1 GCA_902771095.1 uncultured Pseudomonadota bacterium | reverse complement strand
TTTAATTTATCGAAAATTGATAAAGGTAAAAGAATATTGCCTGATTTATCTTTTAAGACGGCTAAAACACCCTCTGCATAAACCTTTGAGTTTACTGACATGACAGTATCTGTCAACCAATAAGCGGTCAAGCTTGCATATGCAGATGTTGATTCATAATACTCAGGATTATTGATTTCCGCTGAAACTTGAGGGTTTTCGCCATAAATCTGTGGAATTTCAGCGTTCAGGACTGCAATACCATTAGCATCTGTGGTGGCCTTTCCGACATACACAGAGAATCCATCATCAATTACATAGAACTCGACAAGAACTCCTCCAACACCATTTCCAATAGCATTTCTAACAATGGCGGTGTACTCTGCATTTCTTGCAACAGCCCCTTCAACATTGCCTACTGAGATGAATAACTCTCCATCTGCAATGTTTACCATGTTATTGAATTCTGTAATCTTATAATTCTCCTTATAGACTTTTGCAGAGAACATGTATGTGGCAGGAGTGAAATCTGCAAAGCCTTTGAAATCATATTTGAATGTGAAGAAAAATCTGCACAACATTTTGCAGATTTAATCAAAACAGCAATGGAAACCGTCACAAAATTGTCCGTTCCATTAACCGCCGAAGCAATAATTTCCCCTGTGTGGGATAAGTAAAATTTCACAAAAAAACACCGCCCGAACGGGCGGATGTTTTTTATTTCAAGTTACTTTTATTTTGCAGCAGCATCTTTCGCTGGTTCTTCAACTTTTTTAACACAGCCATATGTTGTTTCGTCCGAATTTACACCCAACATATATTTTACTTCTTGACCTTCTTCTGTTGCCAAAACAATATTTAATTTTACTTTTTCATTGTTGGCATTGGTTCCATAATATGTAATCATATTTGAACCTTCTTGTTGTGGTTCTGCTGTCAAAGCAATATTTTCACCATTAACAACGATGTTTGCAGTTGTATCTGTTGCAGCCACATCCAATGTAATTTCTGCATTTTTAGCATTGTGTTTTGCATCTTCACACAACAAACCAGTTTCTTGATATTTAACGGCCTGACCACATGCGGCCAAAGCCAATACAGATGTCAAAGTTAAAAGTTTCTTCATATTATTTCTCCTTTTGTTATGAAAACCTTGTTCAAAAAATATGCTAGATTATTTTTATTTCGAATGCAACAAAAAACACCTGCAATCACAGGTGTTTTTTATATTTTTTTATCAAAGAATTATTTCAAAGCTTCGATAATTCTTGCATATGGAATTGCGCCAGGGAATGCTTTGTCACCAATGATTAAATATGGTGTTCCGCTGATTTCAAAACGTTGTGCCAATTCACGAACATTTTGCAATTCTGCTTTTACAACATCGCCTTCCATGTCTTTTTCCAATTGTTTTGTATCAAGACCTGCTTCTTTTGCCAATTTCATAACATTAGCATGAATTTTTTCTGGCAATTTTGCTTGGTCTTTCATATCGTCTTGAGTGTAATATTCTTTTGCCATCAACAATTGATCCAATTTTGCCGCTTTGGCATTGTCTTGGATTTTAGCAGCGATAACCGCTTTTGCTGGGGCATCAGATAATGCACCGTGAATAGAGAAGTTTTTCAATACAAGGCGAACATCATCACGATCTGCCAAAACACGTGCCAATTCAGCATGAACACGACGGCAGTATGGGCAAGAATAATCAGACCACAAAAAAATAGTTTTCTTGGCATCTACATTACCCGCGATTGGAGCGCCCCCAATCATTTCGTCTGCATGTTTAGCAACATATTTACGAACAACTTTGTTCTTTTCTTGTTCTTGTTGTGCCTGCATGTTTTGCACCATTTCTTGCAAAATCGCAGGATTTGTATGCAACAAATATGTAGGTGTGAACAAACGGCATACACAGAAAGCAATCAATACGATTGCGATTGCAGATACACCCTTGCTTGCGATTGTATCCCCAGCCGCTTTCTTGCCGTCTTGTTTGCAACCAAACATATACAGCGCAATTGCCGCCAACAGGATAATTACAGTTACGATTGTCCAAAACATAATTTTCTCCTTTGTTAGTTGAACAATGGGATATTAGAAAAAAAAACCGCACCATGCAACAAAAAAATTATATATTAAAACATTTTTCTGCTTACCGGAATTTCAATTCCGTGCATTTTACAAACATTGTCGAGAAAGCGTTTTGTCACATTTAAATTTATCGGCAACTTATATAATTTATCCATATATGGCGCACCACAATTGGCGCACACCGCCCGCCCTGTTTTTGGTGATAAATAAATTAAACTTTCTGTTTTTTGACAACCAGAACATTTTGTTAAATCCAATGCATATCCCAAATCGCACAACAAATCAATTTCCCATTTCAAATACGAATCATATGGATTATTCGCACCCGGCAAATTTAACAACAAATCAAAAGTTCGATTATACAAATGTTCATAAGATTCGCGTTCTGGCAACAAAGCATAAATCAATGAAAAAGTTGAATTCATTATCTTTAATAAATCATTATTAAATATAAGCGGGGCAGATAAATTTTTTTCTGCCTCAAAATGAAACACACCCAATTGGGAATCAAGACGCGCATTCCATGATACAGTTCCACATTGTCCAATTAACGGTTTGTTTTTTCGTGCGACATTTGCGCCACGAAGCAACCCAACCAGAACACCATTGTCAGGCGTAAAAATATGCGCGATGCTATCGCGTTCTGAAAACGGTTTTATATTTATTAAGATACCAATTGTTTCAATTTGCATATTCTTATTATACAAACCTATCCGCGAACATATGCTTTATATTGTTTAATGGCATATCGTTCAGCAACTCTGCGTAAAGATTTTATTTGTCTGTTTTGACACCAAGTTTTTGGCATATAGTTATTATTATCACAAGACAACTTATAGTCGGCACTCACAGGATCTGTTTCGACACGCAAAGTAAAAATTTCTTTGCCACTTATTTTACTTTTTACTGAAATAATTTCTGTGTTGTAATATTCGTTTTCGCGTTTTTCAAGTGTCATACGAATTGATTTATTACCTTTGCGAATCAATTTTTTACAATCTTTGATAACATCAAAAAATTCATTTTTCTTTTTCATATATAACCCTTTTTTTAATAAAAATCGCCAAATGGCGATTTTTTATTTTGCGATAAATCTGTTAAAAGTTTTTTCATGAACTTTTACAGGATATTTATATTTCAAGAATTGTGTATAATCATCTGTCACGAAACGCACAGACATTTTTTCCAATTCTTTGCGCAAAGATTCTTTCTTTGCTTTGTCTTCTTTTGGCATAGTTGTTTTGCCGATATGCATTACATAGAACGCATTATTATCTTCGACCAAAACATTGTCGCCCTCTTTCCCTGCAAAGGCAGCATTTAAGATTTCCAATGCGGCACCTTCGGTTCTTGTGACAGAAGCATTTTTCATACCCTTGACATCATTATCTTTGTTTAAAGCAATCAATTTTTCATTTGCCTTTACATATGCTTGCTTGCGTTGTTCTGCCTTTTTCCATCCGGTGACCAAAGATTTTTTTACATCGTTAAAATCTGCGTTATGCTCAGCAACGACTTCATCAACACGCAAAATAACAAATCCATCTTTTAATTCAATCAATTCACTTTCGGTTCCAGATTCCATTGAAAATAATTTGGCAATCAAATCAGCACTTAAAATTTTATCATCGACTTTTTTACCGCGTTCAATTTTTGAAATCTTGACATATTTTCCATTATGCTTATCCGCAGCGGTCTTCATAGAATCACCAGAAATAATCATATCTTCGATTTGTTGAGCAACTTTGAATTTTTCATCATAAATATCAGGTTTATTCATATCAGCCGCAACAAACACATAGGAAACATTTCGCACTTCTGGGACAACATGTGGATTTTGTTCATAGTAAATTTTTAATTGTTCTTCGGATGGTTCGCCAACTTTGAAATCATCAAATTTCACAGTTGAATAATTCACATCGCGTTTTGCATACCGCGCATTATAAGCGGCATCCACTGCGAATTTTGGCATACTTAATGGAACATTAGTTGCCCCCAGTGCCATCCCGCGCAAAATATCACCGCGCAAAGAATTAGCGATATCCTGTTCACTCATCCCCGAGCTTTGCAAAATCACATCAAATTTCCATGGGGAAAACTCACCATTTTCTTGGAATTGCGGATAAGATTTAATTTCATCAGCGATTCGTTTATCAGACACAACGAATCCCAAATCTTTGGCGCGATTAAGTGCCAATTGGTCAATCGTTATCTTTGCCATCACAGTATTAGTTAACGCAGATGCCTTGGCCGGGTCGGTATAAGTTGCGCGTTGTTCATCTTTTGACATTTGGGATAACTGACGCGAACGTTCATTATTAAAATGTTGCACAGATATATCAGCATCGCCAACAGTCAGCAGTGTAGTATCACGGGACGAAGAACCAAAAATCCATTCTGCAGCACCCCAGCCCACGAAACTGAAAATCAAAATAAACATTAAAACCTTTGCCAACGGTTTGTCAGCAGCATTACGTAAATATTCTAGCATTTTTTCACCTTTTGCGATACCATAGCAAAAAAGATGACAAAAAATCAATAAAAAAGGAAGAAAAATGAAATTCATAATTGGCAACTGGAAAATGAACGGTTCAAAAGAAGAAAAAGAATCAATGTTAAAATCTTTAAAAGGGCTAAAAACCAAGAACAAAGTCGTGTTATGTCTGCCGTTTACCCTGCTTTGTGGTGAAAACCATGGCATAACTATTGGCGCCCAGGATGTAAGCAATCACGACAACGGCGCATATACGGGGGACATTTCTGCGAAAATGTTAAAAGACACGGGCGCGGAATATGTAATTGTTGGGCACAGCGAAAGACGACTTTATCACTTTGAGACAAATGAAATTGTGAAACAAAAGGCAACCATGGCGATAAAAAATGGAATTATTCCAATCGTATGCATTGGTGAAACGATGGAAGAAAAAAATTCGGGTCACACAATCGCAGTCATCAAAAAAATGTTGTTGGAAAGTATTCCTGATTCCGGCGAATACATTGTTGCTTATGAGCCACGATGGGCAATTGGCACCGGTCTTACCCCATCAGAAAGTGAAATCGTTACGGCGGTCAAGAGTGTGTTTGACGCCCTGCCCAACCCAATGCCAATACTGTATGGTGGCAGTGTGAATGCGGATAATGCCCAAGACATTGTATCAATTCCTTATGTTGATGGATTGCTAATCGGTGGCGCATCCTTGAAAAGTGATACATTTTTACCTATAATAAAGTCAGTCAAATAAATATATAATGAAAATAAACGGATTAAGTTATGCAAGATAAAAAAGAAAATTTACAAGAATCAGAAATAGAATCTGTATCGATTAACGATGCCAAAGACAAAGTATCAAACGATAAACAGACCGAAATTATCGAACAATTAAACACTAAAATTGTTGAATTAAATGATAAATATTTACGCACTGCGGCAGAATTGGAAAACACGCGTCGTCGTTCTGCGTTGGATATCGAATCTGTATCACGCAATCGCGCAATGGGGGTTGCAGAAAAGATTTTACCTGTTATGGATGCAGTTCAATCTGCGCTTAAACACAATCCAAACGACGAAGGCATCAAGTCGATGGAACGCGCATTACAAAATGCCTTTGCACAAATTGGAATTACAAAAATAGAAAGTGTTGGTGAAAAATTAAATCCGCAATTTCATAACGCGATTCAAATGGTTGATAAACCAGATGATAAAACCGAAACAAATACGATAATCGAAGAATTACAAACTGGATATATGTTCGGTGATACGGTTTTGCGAACCGCAATGGTTGTTGTTTCTAAGTAAATTTATATTTCAACGCACAATGGTTATTACAACGGAATTAAAGCGGACCTGTCCCCCGAAGTTTTAACGAAGGGGGATGGTGGTTGTATCAAAATAAAAACACCCGCAGATGCGGGTATTTTTTAATCCACCTCGGCATCAACCATCGGTCGCATCTTTACCATATCCAATGGATGTTGCTGGTATTTAACATTCGCAAAGTCAATTTCTTTTAAATCAAACTTTCGAATAACCGGATTATACATTGTTGTATAATAAATTCTGTTGTTCGTCATATCTGTGACAGATGTCCACTGGGTCGCACTTGGAATATTCGGTATTTTTGTTTTATCACTATATTGAACACCGATTGGAATCGTCATCGCTTCCAATATTGTAAATGCTTGGTTCACCGCTTCTTCTGCGTTTGCCAAAACTGGCGCTGATGTTTGATAAAACGCAACCCGAACAAATCTTGATGGTGGTGTAAAGTCACCAGGTAATCCCAGCATATTCGAACCATGCCCAATTGGCGATAATGTTATATTACCAAATTCATGTGACGTATCCGTCCCTGGTTTCAAATTGATATAATTATTCAAATTTGTAATATGCCAATCGTATTGTGGCGAATTAGTCAATACACCCAATTTGTTTTCATGCACAGTCGCAAGACCATCAATATATTCGATAACTATTTGTCGACCATATTTATCAGCAACTCTCCAATGAAGATTTTGCGCACGCGAATCGGTTGCGACCACACGAATATTGCTTAATGCAGCAATCACATCTTCCACAGTTTCAAAATTGCCAAGCATCCATGCGACAAATTCGGTATCTGAAATTGTTATATCATTAAGTGACGCATCATATTTTGGATAAGAACCAACATGCGGGAAATAAAATAGTCCCGCAGACAACCCTGCCTCATTCAACCCTTCGATAACATAATCTTCGGATGCCAAACCGACATAGCCATAAAACGCAGTATATTTCATCCCACCGCGTTTACCGTCCGGCAACATAGATTGTTTTTCAAAACCTTCGGGGACAATCAAATAATCACTTGGGCTTTCGCCAGATGCCCATTCGACTGTTCGCGCAACAATGTGCGCCCCATCTGTTGAATTTAATGAAATTCCCGTACAGGAATTGGCACGCGTGTTAATGCCAACAATCGCCAACATCATCACTAATAAAAGATTTAAATTTTTCGTCTTCATGTTTTTAATTTTTACACGAATCACACACGAAAACTATAAGAACCTATTCCAAACAAAAACCGCCCATTTGGGCGGTTCTAACTATATCCCCAATCTGTGATGTAATTTGAACATAAATATAGATTCATTCCCAAATGAATCTGTATTGTTTGGATTCACACGATATATAAAACCAACACCCGCGTCCGTCCAATCGCCAATCGCATATTTATAAGATGAAGAAAATCTTAATTCGCGTTTTTGTTTTGCCAAATCAATGTATTCTATGTGTGGATTATTCATTACAACTTCGTAACTGCCATTATTTTCAACAACATTGTATTCAGCATAGTCATATCCAACACGCCCCCCAACCGTTGCCAAAGGTAATGCCACAGTAAAACCAAAACCACCAACATCTGCCCCCAACGCAAAGGCATTAGATTTTATATCAGAAACATCACTGATTAAACCACCAATTGTGTCAACATGAGTGTTCGCAAATGTTCCACGCGCCGATAACTTTACATTTTCAAATGGTTTGTATTCTGTTACAACATCAATATATTGTGTATCACCACCACGCATGGTCAAAATACCATCGCTGTACATTCCAAGGACGGTATTTGTTTCATGTAAATTACCAACAGCAACATTAAACAAGAATTTATCCGTTTTATATTCTGTATCCATTGCTGTACCATTTGCCAACCCAAGACGCGCCGGTTCAAATTGCGATGAAATGGTCGGGTCATTTTCTAACAACCCCTCGTCAGTAATGATTCCAGAAAAAGCGCGACCGCCAAATGCAAATTTTCCAGATTTATATTTCGCAGAACTTCCCACAGAATTCGCAACCAACGACAATACACCATTTGCGCGACCAGAAAATCTTGATTCACCATCTGTCAAATAGTGTTGATATTCTGCGGATACATCATATTTTTCATTTGTAAATGCGACACGCAAATTATCCAAACCATTCAAATTATCATTATAAGCACGCGAAGACAAAGCCATATCAACAGTCATATTTCCAATTTGATTTGACTTTTTATTTGTGGAATCAACAACAAAATCAGCCAACACATCACCCATATAAAGACCGTGCTTTGAATCATTGTTATCTGAAAAATTCATATTCCAAACACGTGGCAAAGTTATCGTTCCATCGGCACTTTCCAACACATCATAAAATGAAGCCATTATTGCGCCATTTCCTGTCAAAGACAACACAGATGAAGCGCGTGGATTCCCACTTGTTGTGCCGTTTCCCCAATATGCGTTATTGTTTCCCGACACTATTGTTTCTTTATCAGAATTGTAAAAATAAATATTCGTTCCAGGTCTTGTTGCGCGTTCAATATTTATAACCCCATATCCAAAAACATTTTTGAATTCTGATAAATATGCCAAATCAGATACTTCTGTCGGCAAAGTATAAATTCCTTTTAAATAAGTTATCAAATCTGCCGTTTTTTCCCATTTTAATTTTGTACTGGGATTTGTTCCAAGATACGGTCCGTCCGCAGTTAATGCCAACAACAAAAATACTTCTTTTGGTGTCATATAATCAAATGCGCTTTTGACCAGCGCAACCGAACCAGCCATCGCCGCAGTTGCTTCTAAATCTGTGACCCCAGGCGCCGCAAAACACCATGGATTCATCGCACCGCCATTGCCAGTCCCAGCCAATCCGCAAATACGCGATTGATAAATAATAGAACTATCGTTCGGATCTTCCCAAGTGGACAACTTTAATGTTCCAACATTTGCCGCAGAATAACCATCAATAGTTTCATCGCTTGTCCCCGTAGTTGCCCCAGGACGCACAGCAACAACTGTCATAAATAAATTCTGCAAATCATTATACACAGCCGGCGCAAAATTTTCAAAAGTCGCAACCACAGGACTTAATGATTTGCCGGTTCCAACACCATACAAAGTCCGCCCTGCTGGATTCACCAAAATCTGTTTTTGATAATTTCCAAGATATTCAAATGTCAACCCAGCATTAGCAGATTGAGAACCACTTACCACCACCCCAGATGGCAAAGTATATGTGGCACTGTCATCCGAAGTATTAAAATTATAGTAATTATCGACAAGTCCCAAAAACACACCCTTTTTCAATACATCTGTGGATGCTGCTTCGTTTAAAATCTTTGCATCATCAATCGTTGAATAGCCCAAATTAGTCGCCGCAGTCGGCAAAGACAAATTCGCCACGACACGTGTCACATAATTACCAGAATCTTGCAATCGCAGTGCATCATACATCGCAGCATAATTTCTGTAATCAGTCAATTCCTGGGTCAAGGTCAAGGAATTTCCGAAACCAATTTCATATTCTTGATTGAAAACACCATTTGCCTTGGAATCTACATAAAGGTCGGTCCCATTAATAAAGCCATGATATGTTTTTCCAGCACCTGTGGCGACAAAATTGTCCCCAGATACCGAAGTCACAGTTAACACAACCCCATTCGCCAAAGTAAATGTATCATTAACCGCCACAGATGTTCCAGCCATCGTATAAGAACCCGTAACAGAAGAAGTCGCAGGTGCCGCCCACACATTACCAGCCCCCGTTTTATAGACGGTTAATTGACCATTTGGAATAAAACCATAAAAATCACCAGTGGCACGTCCGCCCTCTTCCCAGCCGGCGATAATTTTTGCCAATTTAGTATCTTCATCAGATGCCGAACCAAACACAGTGTCGCCACCAGATAAATCAAAAGCGGTATTTTCAGACCCCGTTTCATTATTATAATATTTATGCGAAACCTTGGTCGCCGCAGCCAACGCATTTTGACATTCGGTTGATTCAGAACCATTTTGCGCGCATATCGATTGAAGCGTTGGAATCTGAGTTGAATCGACCCAAGTTATCGTTCCATCAACTGCACTAGTACCCGTGGTGGTATTCACACCTGTCCCTGTCACCATTGCAACATTCATCGGACTGCCCCCGCCAGGGACAGAAGTATATGGTAATGAAGCCAAATCAAATGGGGATAAGTCACTGGCCAATCTTATTGTCCCCATTCCCAAATATCCACGTGCAAAAGCATCATAGGCATGTGCCACCATTAAATAATTAAAAGTATCTTGGGTCGTATTATCAGACATATAATCAAAATCTTGCATACCTTCCCATGTTGGATATTCTGCCGAACAATTTGTCCCTGTACAAGCCCCCGGTCCAACAGGTAAATTTTGTGCAAACAATTTCGTTGTTGTTACCGAAGAACCACCTTCGTTATCATTATTATTTGGTCTGTCGCCACTTGATTCAGAAGAATGATGCCCACTATCATTATCAAAAACATTAGTCAACAATACGACCCCACCAATGACTGCGGCAACACCAACTGCGGATAAAACAATTGTATGTGTTGATGAAAGTCCACTGAAAAATCCGTATTCTTCGCCCTTAGCCGCGCGTCGTGTTTTTTCCTGATATTGTTTTATTTGTTTATCACAATTTGACGCATCTGCCCCATACATTTGTAAAACCTGAATCGCGCGTCTGTCATTGTTCATAACCGCAGTACACACCAAAGACAATCCTGTTGAATCAACATAATTAACATCAACCCCAGAATTGATTAAAACTTGAACTGTCTGGATATCACCACGACGCGCAGCAACCAATAATTTTGACGCATCTTGAAATTCACCAGCGATGGCATCAGCCATCACGCATGGTATCAAAAACCACAAAAGTCCCAGAAATCTAATAAATTTCATTAAAACCTTTCCCTTCTTAAAAAAATCTTAGCACAAAAATTTATTTCATGTCCAGAATTTTTACTTATAAATATATGGTATTTTTTCTTTGATTTGATACCTGATTTTTGATATAATGCTTTCCAAGAGAGAGCATGAAGTATCGCTTGTTATTTTTATCAGTCAATTTGTTATTCGCACCAACTTTGGTTTTTGGCGCGTGTTCTGTTGCTAATTTAACGCGATGTCTGGATTCTGTATGTGCGATAAATATTGGTGCAAATCCGGCAGCACGGTGTCAATATTGTGGGACAAATTCTGCCGGGGAACCATCGAAATCTGGCATAATGAAAAGTATATCTGCGGGCGTATCATCAAAATACATTGTATCTGACAAAGAATTAAAAAGCGCGCCAACCAGTGCAGGCGAACGATATGCCTGGGGAACCAGATTATGTTTGGAAAAATTACCAGATTGCACAACTGATGATGTTGATAACAATTATGATAAATTGATTGAACAGTCGTGTCGGGCGGCTGGCATATCTGCAGAAATGGTAAATCTTGCCAAGAAAGCGAATACAACAAAAACTCAAACAACATGTGCCACAGAAATAGAATCATGTATGGTGGATGAAAAACATTGTTCTGCGAATTATAAAAACTGTAAATCAGATTCGGACTTTAATAATTACTTTTCACAGTGTTCTGTTGCATCAAATGGATGTGAATCATACCTATCTAATATAAAGAACACATTGGCATCATTTCGTGCGAATTCTTTTGCGAACGCGGAAAAGTTGTTAAAAAACATTGTTTCTGCATATCAAAGCAATCGTGAACAAAAATTATCTGTCGCGCAATCTGGCTGCAAAAGGAACAAGGCGACAAACGATTGTATAAACCGCGTTTGTGAAAACAATATGCGAAACAAATGTGCGAATGAAAACGAAAAATCAGCCGCGCGCGAATTATGTAAATTTCACGACACAGCATGCGAACGGTTGAAATAAAACGGACAAAGGGCGAATGAAAAAGAACGAAAGATTTTTTTCAAAATTTATGACTGCCGCGACGGTATTTGCCTCGCTGTTCGTGGTTTGTGATTTTGCAGATGCAGCCACACGAACCAGCGCAACAACGCGTTCCACACCAACCACACGTAAAAATGTAACAACTACCAAAACGGTTGCGACAACAACAGCAACCACAGAAACCGTGACCGAAACACAACCTTCTGAAACTGTCAAAGAACCAGTTGTTGAACAGGTTGAAAAACAAGAATTAATTGTTACAAACAAATCGATTCAATTTGAAAACACAATTTCTGATGTGATGGAATCTGCATTGCCAGACAACACCTTTGCCGAAGAAATTCGTCGGCAACGCGCTGCCTTGGCGGCAAGTGAGGCAACATATGCCACAACCGATACCCAGAAAAAATCATTGGCGGCAAACAGTCATACCTGTGATGTTGGTTTGCGTAAATGTATGGCTGAACTTTGTGGAAATGATTTTACGAAATGCTCAACCGATGGCGATACTGCATTCGGCGATAAATTAAATAGATGTCGTAAAAACACAGAATGTAGTGGCGAAGAATTTTCCTTGTTTACCGCGGAAATCAAGGCGGACCGTGATGCGAATGTTATTCTTGCATCTTATAATGCGGTGCTTGATTGCGGGAACAATTACAACGCATGTATTATGAACGAATGTGGAACAACATATAATAAATGTCTTAGCAAATCGGCGGAAAGTGCGGCAATTCAAAAATGTTCAATTATCGCAACTGAATGTCGCGAAAGTGATTCTGGGCTGGCCGCGCGTTTTGGAACCGCAATGGGAAAGTTGCGTGAAAACGCAGAAATAGATATTAAAAAAGATGAAGGCCGTCTTTATGAATTGCGTGATTTGATGGCAAAAAGTTGTAAATCTTTGGGTGCAACATTTGACGAACGTTCTTTTGATTGTGTTTACAGTATTGAATTTTATGCTGGCGAAAACCAAAGTACTCCAATGGCTTCGCGCAAAGCATATGCTGGCGATTCATTTGTATGTATGCCAGAATGGTTCGGCACAGACGTGACAACATATCGTGAAAACGCGTATCGTGAAACACGCGCACAAACAGCCGCCTCTTCTGCGATGTTGGGTTCTGGTTTGGGAACGGCAGCGGGTGCAATATCATCTGGCGCAATCGAACGCGCAATTGATACAACCAAGGCAAAGAACGCATTAAAGAATGCAGAAAACGAAGAAACAGAACAAAACAAAACCAAAGAACAAAAATCTGAATCAGAAGAATCAAACAAACAAAACTTAATTCAAAGGATAAGAAACAAGGTTTCTGAAAACAAAGCAACCAAAGAAAAACAAAAAGAAACGCAAAAACAAGAACAACAAAAGGCAGAAGAATCAGTGAATAAAAACCTAGAAAAATTACAGACAAACATAAACTATAAATGAAAAACATATTAAAAATCTTTACAGTCCTATTTTTGACATTAAATATAATGCCAGTGTTGGCTGTTGACGACAGCGATGCCAGTAGCCAATCCAAGGCGAATCGGCTTTTGACTTCGGCGTCTTCTGCGGCGACCGGGATTGGTACAATGGAATTGGCTCAGGGTTTATCTGAACAAAAGGCAGACAAGGCGGCTGATGCTGATATGTCCGCATACATTTCAACTATGCGTTGTTCTTATGGGAACGGAAAATCTGTTAAGGCGGGTGCGGACGAAATTGAATTACCCGGTGGCAATGATGCGAACCTTATGAAATATCGCAGTGAATATACCGCATTGGCAAATGATTTAAAGGAACGCAAAACCGCGCTTAATATGATGCCCGGAATTGAAAGCGAAGAAATCTTGGACAAATCGCAAATAGGATTATACGATGATGAAAATGTCGGGATAACCGCGGGCAATTATGCTTCGCGTTATCGCGCACAAATGTTAGGTTCTGAATCAGACCAAACACAATTGGACGAAGCCGCCCAAACATCCAAAACACGTGTAATCGGTGGCGTTGTTGCCGCGGGTGTTGGTGTAGTCGGTGGAATCGTTGGTGACGAATTAATCAACCAATCGTTATCTTCATCAACAAAAACTGCACAAACCTGCACAGAATCTGGTGGAACATGGCAAGGCGCACGATGCCATTGCCCAGACGGATATATACAGCGCACAAAAACCGGACCATGTTTTGAAGAAAAAACAACAGAAGTTCAAACAATACCTGTCCAACAAACACCCAACAATCAAGGAAACTCCGCCACCCCTCAAGACAATAGTAATATTTTGTCAAATGATGGTAATTCTGGTCAACCTGGTGCTGACGATGGTGATGACCTCGGTACACAAAGTAATCTGTCCAACAACGGTGATGATGACAAAGAAGAAAATAATTCTGGTCCAAATTCTACACGGACAGCTGTAAATGATTTGAATCTTTTCGACACAAATAAAAATCTGGATACCCCAACACAAATCGGGATACAAGTTTTAGAAGATAAAAATAATGTCAAAAAAGATGAAACTAAATCAGAAGATGTTACGACTGATAACGGTTACACAATTATAAATGGAAAAGTGGTTCCAAATAAATTGGATTTAAAGACCCCTGATGTTTCTGTTGGTACAGGTTTAGCTGTTTCCTCTGTTGCTGGCGCTGCTGCTAATGTAACTACTACTTCAAATCCTGCCACAAATACCGATACAGCTACATCAAGCTCTGCCACGACGCACCGAGACAGCAATACCACATCAAAAACAGAAACAAATAAATCTGATTCACCCGATACAAATATATCATCAACAACAAAATCTAAAAACACCAAAGCTGACGAGGCACAATCAAACACTAATGATACCGAAGAAACAGAACAAAAGAAAGTCAAAGAAAGACCATCTCAAAATTCTTCAAAAAACACATCAAGCCCCCAAAGAGCAAATACAACAGCAACACAAACTTCATCAAAAAATAAAAACGGAAAAAAAGTTGAATATATACATGGCACTTTTGAAGATGCCCAGGTAACTGAATCTCAGGCAAAACAACTAATAAAAGTATACGCACAACAACGGGGTATAAAAAATCTTAATTGTGACAATGGGAAAGAAAGTAATACTAAATTAATTTGCAAAACATCTGATACTGATTATCACTTTTTCTTTGAAGATTTAACAGAATCTTTTCCAAGAACCCAAAAGAAATCTATTGCTATGACAGTTTGTAAAATATTCGGTGGAAAAAAACAAACCGATTTAGACACAGGTCTTGCATCCAGAATACATTGCGAAATCGATTTCAATGTATGCAGAAACGAATTAAATAACGCACTTCGGCAGCAGTTCAATCAAAAATCTTACATATATAATGTGTATTCTTCCAGTGGTAACGGCGCAACAAAAACTTTATCAAGGCAATACTGCGCTATAGAATGGTAAAACAAACACCGCCGATTGGCGGTGTTTTAATTTGAAACACAAAAACATTATTCTGCTTTTGATTTTTTGGTTGCTTTCTTTGCAGCAGGTTTCTTTTCTGCCTTTTCATCGGCTTTTTCTTCTGTTGCTTCTTCTGCTTTGACTTCTTCTTTCTTTTCTTCTGCTTTTTCTTCTTCTACTTTCTTAGTTCCAAAAGTCAATTTTTTACCAGCAACCAAAGCATCAATTTCATCTTTGGATTGTGCGACATAAATCTTTACATCGACAATAACATCTGGGTGCAATGCGATTTTTGTATCAAACACACCCACAGATTTAATTGGTGCACCCAACATAACCTGGGCTGATTCAACCGCAACACCTGCGACTTCTTTTAATTCGCGTGCGATATCGCGTGAAGACACAGAACCATATAATTGACCAGTATCACCTGCCTGACGAATCATATACAATTTTGCATTTTTAACTGCATCAACTTTAGATTCAGCGGTCTTTTTAGCATTTTCATGTCTGGCGACGATTTCTGCCTTTTTCGCTTCGAACAAAGCAACATTTTCTTTTGTCCAACGCATTGCCTTGTTATTTGGCAACAGATAGTTGCGTGCAAAGCCCGTTTTCACTTCGACACAATCGCCGATATTGCCCAATTTAGTAATTTTTTCTGTTAAAATAACTTTCATTTTATCTGTCCTTTTTTTAAAAGTTAGAGTTTAAAAACCCAAACATTAATCTTTTTTATAAATTGGTAAGAATGGTGTAGATGCGCCGTTGTTGGCAAGTGCAGTGTACAAATGTTACATAAACGCGCCAACAACAAGCAGATATTCCATTATAACCAATTTTACCCAAGGTTGTTTCTAACAAATGGCATCAATCCCAAATGACGCGCACGTTTTATAGCGATTGCCAAAGCGCGTTGATCTTTCTGAGATACCCCAGAAATACGAGATGGAACGATTTTACCACGTTCTGTGATATAGTGTGACAATAATTTCACATCTTTGTAATCGATTACTTTCCCTTTTAATGGGTTAGATTTTTTACGATAAATTGCTGCACGAACTGCCATTATGCCACCTCTTCTTCTGTATTTTTCTTCATCATTACGGACGGAGTTGTTGCCAATTCAGAAACGCGAACGTTCAAGAAACGGATAACATCTTCGTCAATGCGGGAACGACGTTCCAGTTCTGCGATTTTGTCGCCAGGCAATTCGATATTGAACATCACATAGTGTGCCTTGCGATTTTTACGAATTACATAAGCCAAATTACGCAATCCCCAAAATTCGGTAGATTTAACATCGCCACCCAATTCTTTGATAATATCTGTAAATTTAGATGCTTTGTCTTTGACCTGTGCATCTGTCAAGTCCTGGCGGAAAACCAAGACACTTTCATAGTAAGCCATTTTATTTCCTTTGGTTTATATCAGCCGATAACCCCATGTCATCAGCAGGAACAGACCATATTATGAAGAAAATTTCGTAAAAATCAAGTATTTTTATATATATGGTTTAAAATCCCTGTTGACATATCATTTAATTTTTTACTATGCTTTTATTGTAAAAGGGAATGGGCAGATGAAGAAATTTCACAGAAACCTTAATATAATGTCAATATTTACAGCACTTTTGCTGGTGTTTGTGCTGATTTTTTGGCGCACTTTTTTGAATATCGCGATAACAAATGTGTTTTTGAACGGCATTATTATTGGAACTACGGTTTTTGGAATCGGTCTTTGTTTTGTCAGTATTTTCAGATTATTACCAGAATATAAATGGATGCACGCATATTTTGATGGCCGCGCAAATTATGGCTTTGTTCCGCGCCTGCTTCGCCCTATTTCGTCTGCTTTGCATAATCGACACATTCAATTATCTGCATCAAATTTAACAGAATTACTAGATTTGGTTTCGATTCGCATCGAAGAAGAACGCGATTCGGTTCGATATATAACAAACACTCTGATTTTCCTTGGGTTGCTGGGGACATTCTGGGGATTGATTGTGACGGTTGGTGGCTTTGCAGAATTGTTGATAAATATTGATTTCAGTGATGAATTGGTTTTACAGAATATGCAAATGGGTATGGCGGGACCGTTATCAGGTATGGCAACCGCGTTCACCAGTTCTTTGCTTGGTCTGGCGGGCAGCTTGGCTGTGGGATTTTTGGGACTGCAATTACAGTTTGCACAAAACACTCTTTTTCAAGAATTGACAGATTTCATGTCGCGTTATGTATTACAAGCACCGGGTGATGCAAAGTCAAATGAATTATCTGAAAAGGCACCTGTTGATGAATCAACTTATACCAAGATATCAGAAATGTATGATATGTTTGTGGATTCTGGGTATCAAATATCTGATTTAATAAGAATCAACGGCAAATACCCCGCGATTGTCGCGGTTGGCGCAAATGAAAAATTGTTTATTGCTACATTGGCTGATGATTACGATGTATTACAAAATATCCTTAAACGGATTGAATTGTGCTTTGCCGACACATTGGAAGGATTAAATATAGATACGCGCATATTATGTGTGACTGGTCGTGATTTCCAAGACAATGACAAAAGGATACTCCGTTTTGGAAATATAAATGCGTTACAAAAATATCTGGCGTCACATAAAAATGTTCGTCCAAACAATCAACAAGAACGTGAAAACTTTGATGCATATGCCGAATATATAAACACTGCTATGACATACCTATTCAAAAGATAAAACAAACACTAAACCAAGAGAGAGAAAAAAATGTTAAACATAAGATTTCGTGATAAAACCAATGCATGGCCAGGATTCGTAGATTTATTTTCGAACCTTGTGATTATTTTGATTTTCCTGCTTATCGTGTTCGTATTTTTATGGACAACGACCAGTGTGTTTAATAAAAACACTGGTGCGGCTAAGGTCGCAGATTTGGAACAAACTCGTCAGGCCCAGGCAGAACAAATTGAACAAATGACCGCCGACAGACAAGAAGCGGAACAATTATTACTTGCTGCGCGTGATGCCTTGGTCAGTCAAGAAACCATGATTGAAAACCAAGAAAATCTTGCCAACGCATACGAAGACAAAGTCCGCGAATTAACCGCGCAACAGGAAGAATTGGCACAACAAATCGCGACTTTGAACGAAAAATTACAACTGGCAAACGAAGAAAAACAGGCACTTATTAACCAAGGCGATACAGACCGCCAAGATATATTATCCCAGGCAAATCTTGAAATAGATGAATTAAATGCGCGTATTGCCGAATTGGAACAAACATTACAAAATGCAGAAAATACCGCGAAACAAAAAGAAGCGGAATACACAGAAATGTCAAATCGCCTTAATACCGCTTTGGCCGAAAAGGTTGCAGAATTAAATTCACTTTCGCAATATCAATCTACATTTTATAAACAGGTTAAAAACGCACTGGGCGATAACAGTTCTATCAAGGCAGACGGCGACAGATTCATTATCCAAAGTGATATTTTGTTCCCAAGTGGATCTTTCAAAGTTTCCCAAGACGGCAAGGCACAATTAAAAATCTTGGCAAATATCATCAAAGACCTGGAAAACAAAATCCCAAGCGATGTTAATTGGATTATCCGCATTGACGGGCATACAGACAATAAACCGGTAATTCCAGGCACAACAGCATATTGGAATAACATGCAATTATCACTTTTGCGTGCTGCATCCGTGGCTGATGAATTGATAAGATATGGTGTTTCACGACCAAGATTGATTCCAACTGGCTTTGGTGATATGGACCCTATTGATACAGGCACAGATGCCAAGGCATTACAAAAGAATCGCCGTATAGAATTACAATTAACGAATAAGTAAAAAACACCGCCCACCCGGGCGGTTGTTTTTTGCGATTAATTTATTGCGACACCCCGAACACCGCCCGACGGAAATCGGTGTCGTTCACGATGCCGCCCGCGCAGTCGATCGCACAGTAGAGCGCGCACTCAGACGCGGACCCGTTGTTGTTGTCGAACACCCACGAAGGGGACGCGACATTACATTGGGTTCCACCATTCGGGACATAACTTGTTGCCGCACACCAACAATATTTTCCATTTGTATTGCTCGGGGTTCCCACTGTCGCATAATTTCCATTTGTATTACTGCATTTTGCCCTACCTTTGACCGTTCCATAACTGAATATTATTCTCCATTCACCATTGCTTAATTCTGAACTATGGTCTGTACCAGGGTTAATGTCTCCATCATCTATTGCTTGTGCCACTGTATAGCCAGATGAACCGTTTATTGGTTGCCATGCTACATAATCTGCATCCCGATCGACACCTATGCTTGCATCCAATCCGGATAAGTTACATTGTGGAAATTGTTTCACCCGCCACCCCTTAAATGTATAACCTGTTCTTGTTGGTATTGTTGATGGCGGGGTTAAAGAATCGTCATATGTACAACTTTGTGATGCACTTGGCACATTTTGTATTTCATCATCGCCATTATACCAATGTAATGCTATGGTGTTCGGCTCCCATGTGGCCTGAATATTCGATGTCCCGGAATATGTCCCCACTTCACTATTTCTACACTTATGATCGCAAGTACCATTCAACCCTGATGTACATGCAGCAAATGAGGGTACAGAAAAAATAAATGCGAATGTTGCAAAACAAATCGCGATTTGTCAACTTTTGTCAATATATTAAACATAATTTTCCTCCTTTCTTATATGAATTCAATGTGAATATTATACCATATTTTGAAATTCAAAAAAAGTGTTTTTTTACCCACATCCCCGCCTTCGGCGGCACTCCCCCACTGGGGGGAGAATCTTTTCTCTCGCCAAGGTATCGTATTTTCTTTTTTTTAACAAAAAAGATGTTGTTTATTTTCGCAAAAAAATGTAAAATAAAAGTATGGGAAAAAGATTATCATTTTTTTTAATGGCTGTGTTATTTACGTCTGTCGCGATGGCAATTGGCAAGACAAATAATTTTATTCCGAAAAAATTTACTACTGTTACATCGCACGATGATGTTTATCCATACAGATTAAACAATACCCAGGCACCCAACACAAACAAAAAAAATATTTCCACGAATACCAGCAATTCTATTTCGTCCGCACCGATTGGCAAACGCAGAGTTATTAAGCGGAATACAAATGCACGCGCTGCAACAGTGAATAACACTTCGTATTCAACTAATAATTCTGACACTCGCCGTGTTGTTCCGCGTGGCACTTCGACAACCGCACGCGTGGCAAGTGCGACATCAAATCCGCGCACATCTAATGGTCGAAATGTTCAAACTGTATCTGCACGAACAAATACTGTATCAGCATCACGCAACACGACCCCGGCCAGGGCAACAACATCTACCGTGACAGAGCGCGTATCATCTCAACGCTGTTTCGCCGATTACAAAGAATGTATGGAAATGTATTGCCAGCGCGAAGATACTGCATACAATCGCTGTTATTGCAGTGCGAAACTATCGCAAATTGATGCCGAATATCAAAACAAAATAGACGACTTAATTCAACAAATAATAAAATTACAATACAGCAATCCTGATGCAACCAGTGAAGAAATCAAAGAATATTGGGATCAAACAATTGGTATTTACACTCATACAAACCCATGGGTTAATATTGAAAATGCACTGAATATCGAATGGCCCGATTCGCAAAGTCGTATTCGCGGTCAAAATGCCTTTAATACTGGGCATGAATATTGTGTTCGACATTTGCGCGCTTGTTCATATATGGCATCAAATATGCGCGATGCATATAAATCTGAAATTGCACGCGATTGCGAAACATACGAAAAAACTTTGCAAAAAATACAAAATGCCGCAGAAAGTGTTGTCGAAAGTTACAAGGACTAATCATCACACTTTAAATTATGTTCGTAAATATTTCTGGCTAAATCATCGCTTATTGATTCCCAGTCCGATGCACGACCATATATTATGTCGCAATTACGAATCGCCCTATTCTGCGATGGTGTATTTATCGCGCAAGATGCGACGAATGTCACGCACACCAGTTTTATAAACCGTATCACGAATAATCCTTTTGTTTCTTTCTATTTGTTGAATTTCTATTAAATTATTTTGCGATTGTTTTTCACGACATTTCGCATTTGTAATATTTACCCCATAAAAATAAGCGCCAAAAACAAAAGCGCTTATCAAAACTATAAAATATATTTTATTCATTTTTTCTCCATTTAAAAACCGCCATTTCGGCGGTTTTGTTTTTTATTGATTCATCGAAGCAAAGAAATCTGCATTAGTTTTGGTTAATCTTAATTTATCTAATAAAAATTCCATTGCTTCCAATGTTCCCATTGGATTGATTATGCGGCGCAAAACATACATTTTTGAAAGTGTATCTTTGGACACCAACAAATCTTCCTTACGCGTACCGGACTTTGTAATATCAATCGCCGGATACACGCGCTTATCAGACAATTTTCTGTCTAAAATAATTTCGCTGTTACCTGTTCCTTTGAATTCTTCAAAAACGACTTCGTCCATTTTGGAACCAGTATCTATCAAAGCGGTCGCAATAATCGTCAAAGACCCACCACCTTCGATATTACGGGCGGCACCAAAAAATCTTTTTGGTCTTTGCAAAGCATACGCATCAACACCACCTGTTAAAACCTTTCCACTGGATGGAACAACAGTGTTGTATGCACGACCAAGACGAGTAATTGAATCAAGCAATATAACAACATCTTGCCCCGATTCGACAAGGCGTTTTGCCTTTTCAATGACCATTTCCGCAACTTGAATATGACGGGTTGCAGGTTCATCAAAGGTAGATGAAATCACTTCGCCACGAACACTGCGTTGCATATCAGTCACTTCTTCTGGTCGTTCGTCAATCAACAAAACAATCAATTTAACATCTGGATAGTTTGTCGCGATTGAATGTGCGATATTTTGCAACATAACAGTTTTTCCAGTTCTTGGTGGCGCAACAATCAAAGAACGTTGCCCCTTACCGGTCGGCGAAATCAAATCAATAACACGCGCAGACAAATTGCGCCCTTTGTCTGTGTCGTTTTCCACTTCCATCTTTAATTTTTCATCTGGATAAAGTGGTGTCATATCATCAAAAGAAATACGATGACGCAATTTTTCAGGGTTATCACCATTAACGCGTTCAATAGTTTCCAAAGCAAAATAACGTTCAGATTCATTTTGTGGCGCCTGAATTTGACCCTCAACATAATCGCCGGTCTTTAATCCATATTTTTTGATTAGGGTTGGCGATACATACAAATCATCAGGTCCTGCCAAATAATTACTTTCCGGTGCGCGCAAAAAGCCAAAACCATCAGGCATACGTTCCAATACCCCATCACCAATCAAAGTAATAGATTTATCAGCCGCATAAACACGCATCACCGCGAAACGCAGTTGTTGAACATTTAATTGAGCAGGATTTTCAATCCCCATATCTTCTGCCATCTTCAACAATTGTTGAGGTGACTTTGTCTTTAATTCATTTACATGCATAAAAAATACCTTTTTTTGTGGGAATGCGAACGAAGAATTTCGCCGCTTTGAACTGTCGCTATTATAGTAAAAAAGCACTAAAAAGTCAAGACATTTACGAAAATGTGACCCAAACGGGTCACACAATTCTTACTTTTCTTCCGAAAAACCAGAATCTATGTTAACACCGCGCTTTGCAAATTCCGCAGCAAAATTAACCGCCTTCATCTTTTGCACAGCATTTTTGATTTCGATGTTTTTAATAGCATTTTCAAAAGATTCTTTGTTGTCCATATTATTACCTTTTATGCTTTATCTCTCTTGAAATCTGTAACGATTATACATCAAGAGATTTTTTTGTCAAGCGTTTTTTGTCAATATTTTTTACACCCTTATTCACATTCATCGCAAGTTTCGGCCTCTGTGTATTCTTCCACTATGATTGGGGTTGGTTGTGGTTGTTCCGTGTATTGCGTTTCCTTTACAACACGAACACGACGATTTGCCGCATTAGGTGTATTATTTGGGGTTGGAACCTTCAAATCTTCTTCGCCCGCAGATACTGCAACAATCTGGGAAGCAGGTATTCCGTATTCAATCAACATTTTCTGAACGGCCTCTGCCCGACGACCACCCAACGCATAGTTATAAGCATTAGAACCCGCCGTATCAGTATGACCGACAACCGAAACACGCACATTTTTGTTTGCCTGGGTTGTAGCAGCCAATTGTCTGATAATACTGTCATATTCAGGTTTAATTGTTGCCTTGTCAAAATCAAATCTGATTTCCAAAATTTCTTCCATTATACGTTGTCTTGGTTCCGACGGAATCTGTTGAACCTTGATAATGGTCTTTTCTGGTTTTTGCTGCACAGGTAAAATCATTGGTGCCGGTGTATTTACCACAACTGGCTTCTGTTCTGGTAACGGTGGCAAGTTAATCGGTGTGTTTGAATTTCCAGGTGTTGAAACCTGAACAGAAACAGGCACACTTACAGGGGCACCCGCAGATTTATTGTCCATATTATCCAAACGCGCATTTATTTCTGCCAATTCAGAACGCAAAGCCAACATCAAACTTATAAATTCTTCACGCGTCACATAGCCATCCCTATCTTCGACCACCTCCATTTGACATTGATTACAAGCAGGTGTTTCAGCCGCAACTGCAGGCGAAGCCATACATCTTTCACACGGACTTGAATTATCTTCTGAAATATTAAAAGTATCTGCCCCGCCATTGACATTATCTTCACCACCATAAATATTTTGATTAAATACTATTGGTGCTTGCTGTTCTTGTTGCACAGGGGCAACCTGGGGGACAGGAATTGGTTGAATCAAATTGGATGATGCAGGAACATTTACATTATTAATAATCATCACCCCATCACGAGAACGCGACATACCAGACACCGCACTTAAACGGCGTGTTTCTGGATAATAACGTTCTTCCTTTGTTCCATTAACAGTGTTTGTAACAACAGATGCTGTTGCCATATTTGCACCCATGCCTTGCGAGTATTCTGGCACCCCAGACACAGTATGGTCACAATCTGCCAAAACATCCATTGTTGTTTGGAAACGGTCTTGACATTCACGGGCAGTCGCATCTTGCCCACTGGCGGCGGCAGATATCCAGCAATCAAATTTCGCCTGGGCCTCAGCCGCCAATTTAGGTTGTGCCGCCACTGCATCATTTCTTAATTCGTTCATCAAAGCGTTATATCCATTATATATCGCGAATCTTTCATTTTCATCAGGGATTTGCCAATTATCCAAACTTTCTGGGAAAGGTGTTTCGCCGGAAAAAGCACTTATTGCCTTTTGCGCAAACAATTCGCCAACTTCGGGATATCCACTTGTTCTGGCATTATACAAGGCATAAGAACGATAGTTCATCGCCAATTGATTAAGAAAAGATTCTTGATGCGGTGCATCATTAACATTTAATCTTTCTACATAATCAACAGTTGGTGTATCATATACATAATCACCACCACCAGTCCCAGCGCATCCCGCCAAAACGAAGCACACCAACAACGAATAAGACCACATCCAGCCCATGTTTTTCATGTTTTATTCCTTTCCTTAGAAACATACATACTTATACTATTATACAGATTTTCGCAAATCTAGTAAAGAGAAAAAGTATGAATTTACAAAATTTATTTATCCAAAACCTGACCAGCCATTTGTCCCAGTGATGGTAACATAGATTGTATATTCCCAGAACCACCCATACTGGACACCGACTCTAACACAGATGCAGTTCCCGCTGCACCCGTAGATTGTCCCACACTGCCCAATGCCTGGGTCAAGAAATTGCCATATAATTCACGCCGCGCAGCATTTAACTTACCTGGTGCACACTTATTCATTTTTTCTATGAACTTTGAAATCTTTTTTGCTTCTGCCTCTGTATAATCTTCTTCAGAAAAAGGTATTCTTGCAAATATATCGTAAATATTAGAAATATTTTTACAATTCTTTTTACTTACAGAATCACATATCTCTGTCTTGCTGGCCTTTGGAAACAAATACCAAATTGTCTCTTCGTCATCTGTGGCAGAAAAGTTTTCATAGCATGATTCATTTTTATCTGCATATTCCATATAATTATGATAATAGCCCGAGCTATTTTTTTTCTGCTCTGGACCACAATAGCTACCCAGACCACTTTCTGCCACACTTGCTGTCACAGTTCCTGTCTTTGCCCATTCTTTGACCAGATTATTAACAGTTTCGATTTCGCTGGATGTCGGTGCACAATCAGCAGTCAATTGTTGTTGTTGAACACTTAACGCCTTTACATTAGCAACCAACCCAACAACAGTCGGCAACAAACTAGTTGCTGTTTCCATCTTATCAGTTTGCTTAGTTGCCACAGGCGCGGCCTTTTTTACCCCGGTGGTTTTGACATTAACCGCACCCCACGACGAAGTCGCACAGGCAAAGGCAACAAAGATGAAAAGTAATTTTTTCATTCTCTCTTTTTGAACATTATATCACCAAAAAAAGATTATATAAATATAAAAATTGCATTTTTATTTATAAATCGCTACACTGCATATTATGCAACAGAATCATCGCAATCTTATAATCATTTCGAAACACAAACGGCTTACCCGATTATGGCAATTTTTCTTTACTGGCTGGGGTTTGGTTATGGTTGCAATTTTGGTAGCCGCACCGTTTTTAACCAAACAAATTTTGTGGACACCGATACGCGCGGTAAATATGCGTGATGTTGTCACAAACCAATTCAAAATGACAAATGCTTCTTTTTCTGGCACAGACAAAGATGGCAACCCTTTCAAAATTAATGCTGTGTCTGGTCATCAAGAATACGGCAAACCAGACATAGTTTTTTTAGAAAAACCATCTGGAATAATCACTCGTAAAACAAGCAAGGGTAAGGTCACAGATAAAATATCTGCCATATCTGGTCAATTTAATCACAAAGAAAATGTCTTGACTTTAACCGGTAATGTTCGCATAAATTCTAGTAATGGCGATAAAATATTAACAGATAAAATGGTGATAAGATTATGATAAAAAAATCTGTATTGCGTGTTGAACATTTATCTAAAAGTTATGGAAATCGTGTTGTCTTGCGCGATATTTCCATGATTGCATCCCAGGGTGAATCTGTGGGGCTACTTGGGCCGAACGGTGCTGGAAAAACAACTGCGTTTTATTGTATTACTGGACAATTGGCGGCAACGGGGGGTCAGATATTTTTAAATTCCCAAGACATAACGCACCTGCCATTTTATCAACGCGCCCGCCTGCACATTGGCTATCTGCCCCAGGAAAATAGTGTTTTTCGTGGTTTATCTGTTGAAGATAATATTATGGCTGTTTTGGAAATAGTTGAACCGAATCGCAAAAAAAGAGAAGAAAAATTAAACGCGCTTTTGGATGAATTTTCAATTACATTTTTGCGTAAAAATCCAGCGACATCATTATCTGGCGGTGAACGCAGACGCGTTGAAATTGCACGTGCTTTGGCAAATGACCCTAAATTTATTTTATTGGACGAACCATTTGCTGGGATTGATCCAATCGCGGTTAATGAAATTCGTGAAATGGTGTCTCAACTTAAAAATCGCGGTCTTGGGGTTATTATCACTGACCATAATGTTCGCGAAACGCTTGGCATCACAGACCACAGTTATGTTTTACATGACGGTCAAATCTTAAAGCATGGCACATCCAAAGAAATCGTCCAAGATAAAATGGTTAAAAAAGTATACCTGGGCGAAAATTTCACCATGTAAAAATTTTATCATAACAAAGGAAGATTAGATATGTTTAGTATCGAAAAAATTCACGCTCGGCAAATTATGGATTCTCGCGGTAATCCAACAATTGAATGTGATGTCACTTTATCGGGTGGCGCATTTGGACGCGCGTCTGTTCCGTCTGGTGCATCTACTGGTTCCTTTGAAGCATTGGAATTAAGGGACGGCGGAAAAACTTATATGGGCAAAGGTGTATCCAAAGCGGTTGATAATGTAAACAAAATTATCGCACCTGAAATCATTGGCATGAACGCAGAAAACCAAACCGATGTGGACGAAAAAATGCTGGCACTGGACGGCACACCGAACAAAGATAAATTGGGTGCGAATGCAATTTTATCTGTATCATTGGCGGTGGCTCATGCCGTTGCGAACGCGAAAAAAATTCCATTGTATAAGCATATTGCGAATATTTTTGGTAATCCAAATCCATGCGTTTTACCGCGTCCAATGATGAACATTATAAATGGCGGCGCACATGCAGACAATGGTTTGGATGCCCAAGAATTTATGATTATTCCAAACGGTGCAAAAAATGAAGTAATGGCGATTCGTATGGGGTCTGAAATTTTCCATAATTTGAAATCAATTTTAAAAAAATCACATCATTCAACAAATGTCGGTGACGAAGGTGGATTTGCGCCAAACTTTAACACTTGTACCGAGGCATTGGATACCATTGTCGAAGCAATTGAAAAAGCAGGATACAAACCAGGCACCGAAGTTTCTATTGGTTTGGATGTTGCATCTTCTGAATTTTATAAAGACGGTATTTATCATTTCGAAGGTAAAGATAAAACTGCTGATGACATGATTGAATTTTACAAAAATTTAATTTCCAAATATCCAATAATTTCGATTGAAGATGCTCTGCAAGAAGAAGATTGGGAAAATTGGAAAAAATTAAATGACGCGATTGGTGATAAATGTCAATTGGTTGGCGACGATTTGTTTGTGACTAATCCGATTCGTTTAAAGAAAGGAATCGAAAACGGTGCAGCCAACGCAATATTGATTAAGGTTAATCAGATTGGAACCTTAACAGAAACTTTGCGCGCAATCAAAATGGCAAAGGATGCAAAATACGGTGTTATCGTTTCTCATCGAAGTGGCGAAACCGAAGACACAACGATTGCTGATTTAGCGGTTGCAACAAATGCCGGACAAATTAAAACAGGTTCAATGTCACGCACCGACCGTATGGCGAAATACAACCAATTAATTCGAATCGAAGAAGAACTTGGGACACATGCAAAATACGGAATATAAAAATGTGGCATGGGGTTAATATTTTGCTGGTTTTGAAATATGCGGTTGCTGTATTTGTTTTGATATGTTTAATAATGGCACCCGCATATTTGGCGATTGTTAATGATTCTTCTAAATACGACAGAATGCGTGTCCGCGTTGGTTCATGGATGTTTGGATGGACTTTTATTGGATGGCTTTTTGCACTTTTTGTTTCAACAAAAAAATAATTTTATTTTGATTTTTTATGAATTTCCCATAATTTTTCAAAACTGTTTTTATCAATATCTGGACTGTCCACAATAGACAACGAATCCCAATCAACAATACTGACCACATTAAAATTATCATCAAGACGTATATTGCTGGCATTCAAATCAAGATGCGCCAAAACAGAACCGCGCCCTATTTTTGGTTTTTTGCCCGTCTTTTTATATTGCAGCGGGAATAAAAATCTTTCGTTATCTGGAATTGCATTCAAAGGAATACTTTGCATGGCATTTATTATATCCAGCACCTGAGATTTTATCTTTTTCTCGTTTTTGATTATGGATGTTTTATCAAAATCGCGCATATCTTTGCCGGGTAATTTATCCGCAACATACAAAGGAATAGTATCATGAACAAAAATTTCTGGTATTTTTACTTTCAAATACGGTCTGATAAAATCAAGCAAAAATTTATAATCTTTTAATTGTTTTACCGTGACATCGCGAAATATTTTTACATAGTATCTATCGTTAACAACACAAATCATTCTGTTCATACTAACCTGACGAACGAATCGGATGTTTTTTACACGAATGCCATAGATGTGTTTAACAAAACGCGCTATGGCGAGATAAAAGAAAAATACATTTATCGTCCCACGCACATATCTTCTGCGATAACGACCGGGAATAAAGTAAGATATAAAACCACTGATATAAAAAGGTATTTTATACATTTACTTTTTATTTTCTTTTTTATTTTCGGGTTTATTTTCTGGCTGTTCGATTAAATCACTAACCCTGATAATCTGATTTGGATTAGATTTTAACACGGCTATTTTTTCTTCCAGAATATTTTTGCGACTCATAAATAATGTTTTTTCTTTTGCATCCAGATTATCAATTGCTGGCAATTTCACAGTCATTGGATTCACATGAACACCATTTTTAATAATTTCGTAATGCAAATGCGGACCAGTAGACAAACCAGTTGACCCAGAATATCCAATGATTTGCCCTTGACGCACCATCGTTCCAACATTTACCCCCTTGGCAAATTTGGACATATGTGCATATAATGTTTCAAAAGTTCCATTGTGTCTTATCTTTACAAAATTACCATGTCCACGATTAAAACTGCGTGCGATGACACGACCTGCACCTGCGGCTGGAATTGGTGTTCCAGTTGGTGCGCGGAAATCAACCCCTTTGTGCGCACGCGTATACCCAAGAACAGGATGTTTACGACCGCCTGAAAACTTTGAAGTGATTTTTGCGTTATTGATTGGTGTACGTTTCAAAGATTTTATCGCACCATTTCCGTTTGCATCATAATACCCAGAATGGCCATTTTCTTTGACATAACGATACATCTGAACATTTCCACGCAACGCGTCAAAAGAAACCGCTAAAACATGACCATTATCAACTTTTTTATCAAAAGCATAATTTTCTTCGTATAAAACATGGAACTTTTGCCCCGCCCTTATATCGCGTTCAAAGTCCATTTCAAAAGCCAACAAATCATATACATCCAAAATAATTCCTTCGGGAATACCAGCATCCATCGCAGACAAATAAAAACTACTGCCTTTCGCGATTTCGCCTTCCTTATAAGAAATTCGTGTATCACGTTCAATTTCTATTTTCTGGCATTGCCAAGTATCTTTTGTTTCGCAATCAATTTCAATTCGATTCCACGGGCCATTTTCGATAATTATTTTAGAAATCGGTTCACCTTCTTTTGGTCGAACAAAATCAAATTTATCGCGCCCAGCCCGCAAAGTCGTAAAGTCCGCATCCTTTTTCAAATTTTTTGAAATAGCATTTATATCGTTAATAGAAAAACCCTGGGCACTTAATATCTTTGACAAAGAATCCCCAGATTTAACTTCTATCACTGTATGATGTTCTGGGTTTACCACTTCCATAACCGCCTGACGCGCAGGTTTACTGAACATAACAACACAAATTGCAACCACAGCCATAAACGCCGCAACACATAAAACAACACGGGACAACACATGCACATTGCCCAATTTTTTACAAGATTTTACCACACCGGCAGACATCTTTTTCATAATATTTTTTGCTTTTTTCATAACGCCCATTATAATAAAAATATGAATATAAATCAAGTGTTCACAATTTTAAAATCTGCCGGTGGGATACGGGCCGCCAGAATTATCACTGAAAAGCACAAAAAAATGTCTTTTTTGCGCGCGTTTTGGTATGCCCACCTTTTGCGGCGCGGTGTTCCAGTTGCAAAAATAATACATTCTAAATGGTTTTACGGTCTGGAATTTTATACCAATCGACATACACTTGACCCGCGCCCAGACACAGAAACCTTGGTCGAAGCAGTCATCAAAGATTGCAAAAAAAATCAACCAATACGAATTTTAGATATGGGAACAGGTTCGGGCTGTATCATATGTGCGATTTGTAAAAACATTCCGAATTCAACTGGAATCGCGATTGATAAATCGCGTGCTGCCCTACGGGTCGCAAAAAAAAATATAAAAAACTTAAATTTGAAAAATCAGATTAAATTAAAACATGCTGATTTTGCAAACTTTGAAACAAAGGAAAAGTTTGATGTAATTGTATCTAATCCACCATATATAAAATACGGTGATATGCGTGTCAACGAAGGCGCACGATTTGACCCAAAAATTGCATTGTATGCAAATAAAGATGGATTCGGTGCATATGAAGCAATTGCAAAGAACGCGATTCGTTTATTAAAACCAAATGTAAAAATATACTTGGAAATTGGTGTCGGTCAATCCAGCCAAGTTATAAAAATCTTTGAATATTTCGGATGGCACTTCGAACGCGTCGAAAAAGATTTATCGGGAATTAATCGCGTTGTGGTGTTTAAAAGTTGACTTTTTGTTGATTTCTGGTTATATTGCCATCAGAAAACCAATAAAAAATAAAGGGCTGGCTATGGAAAATGTTTATAACCCACATGATTTAAAATGTTCTGAATACGTAACGGATGTACCTACATTTAACATACCTAATTCCAAAAAAATTTACACAAAAGAAACCAAAGCTGACGGGAATACATTATATACAATCAAGTATAAAACATTTGTTATAACACCAAACTTTACCAAGATTTTACTTAATCCAAATCATGAAATATTGGCATATATTGATATTCAACGTATTCCACGTCAATTTGAATCACAATTCAAAGATTGGAAATGGTTCGGTATCCAAGAATTTCACCCAGAATTAATCGGTGATTTTACACATGTAATAACCGATAAAAAAGACGAAAGTTTGTTTAGAAACTTTTGGAAACATAAATCTGATGAACATTTGTATATTCTGGACACATCTTATTTATCTGATCGTGAAGATTGGTATCGTGTAGGGACAGACCCATTAAATGACGGATATATAGAAACCAATTTTGGTGTTTTAGATGGTAGCACGCGTTCATATAAATATAACACTCATCCTGTTGTACCAGCAGACAAAATTAAAAATTTAAAAAATGCTATACTGATAAAAGAAGGCATAATAAAACCAAAACTCACATTGGCGCAAAAAGTAAAAGCATTCGTTCAAAGAAGAAAGTAAAAAAAATAAAAAACCGAATATTTTCGGTTTTTTGTTTTAACGCTATTTAAAAAACGGATTATTCTTTTTCAACCAACCAATAGTTGTATCCATACCATGTCCATGAACAACATAAGTTTCATTGTCAAGTTTCATTTCATATAACTTATGAATTGAGTCAAATATTTGTTGTTCACTGCCCCCAGGGAAATCGCAACGCCCGATACTTTCTTGGAACAAAGTATCCCCAATTAACAAAATGTTATATTCTGGAAAATAAAACATTAACCCACCCGGTGTATGTCCAGGGCTTTCCAAAATTTCCATATCCAAATCTGGTAAAATTTCAATTAAACCATTTGATATATTTATCGGTTTTTTGAAACCCGCATGAATATGCGGTATACCAAACATATCCAATATTTCATTTCCCCAACCAATTAAATAATTATCTTTTTCATTTAAAAACCAATCAACATTGAATGCTTTTGCCAGCGCAGGTGCCGCAGATATATGGTCTGGATGACCATGCGTTGCATATATCGCACGCAGTTTTAATCCGCGTTCCAACAACACTTTTTCCCAATCAGATGCTCTGCCCCATGGATCAAAAATCACAGCATCTGTTCCCTTTGTCACCAACAACGAATTAGTATTTGTTGGTGGTAAATGCAGAACTTCGAATTTTACTTCATTATTTTTTTGCATTTGATTTTTTGCTTGGTTTTTTTGATGCTTTTTTATCAGAAATAATCGCACGAATCTCTTCGCCAGAAAGGGTTTCTTTTTCCAGTAATGCTTTTGCAAGTTTTTCAACCTTGGTTTTGTTTTTCACGATTAAATTTTTGGCATCTTTATAAGCATTATCCAACCAATTTTTAATTTCGCCGTCAACCGCCTCAGCCGTTTTTTCGGAAGCATTTTCAAGAGCTATGCGTTGACCAAAAGTATTCGCTTGGTTTACGGCAACCATACCAATTTTATCAGATAACCCAGCCGTTGTAATTGAACGGCGCGCAATACGCGTTGCCATCGCGATATCACTTTCTGCACCAGTTGTGATTTTGTTTTTACCAAAGAAAACTTCTTCTGAAGCACGTCCTGCCAAATCAACAGATAATGTTGCGCGCACTTCTTCAATCGTCATTGATACTTTATCATCAATCGGCAAATGTTGCACCATACCCAGCGCACGACCGCGCGGAATAATCGTCGCCTTGTGTATTGGGTCAACGATACCGTCATAATGCAATGCGACAAAGGCATGCCCTGCTTCGTGATAAGCCGTCAATTTAATATCTTCGGGACGCATTTTACGATTCTTTTTTGGTCCCATCAAAATTTTATCACGCGCTTCTTCGATATCACTTTGTTCCACAGATTTGTGTTCTGCGCGTACCGCATGTAATGCCGATTCATTCAAAAGATTTTCCAAATCTGCCCCAGAAAATCCAGTTGTTCCACGTGCAACATCCATCATTGAAACTTTGTCATCTATTTTGAATTTTTTCGCATGTAATTCCAAAATATCACGACGCCCCTCTAAATTCGGCAATTCTATATTTATCTGTCTGTCAAAACGCCCCGGACGCAAAAGCGCCGCATCCAACATATCAGGACGATTAGTTGCTGCAATCACAATGATTCCAGTATCATTTGCGAAACCATCCATTTCAATCAACAACTGGTTCAAAGTTTGTTCACGGTCGTTGTCATTAAATGAATGTTTGCTGCGGCTTTGACCGATTGCATCAATTTCATCGATGAACAAAATACAAGGAGCATTTCGTTTTGCCAAATCAAAAATCTCTTTTATTTTTGCCACACCCAAACCAACGATGATACCCGAAAAATCACTACCCGATGTTGCAAAAAATGGAACATTTGCTTCACCAGCCACAGCGCGCGCCAATAAAGTTTTACCAGTTCCGGGTTCCCCTGCCAACAATACACCACGTGGAACACGCGCACCCAAAGATTTGAATTTGTCTTTGTTTTTCAAAAACTCTACAACTTCCATCAATTCTTGTTTTTCAGAATCAATACCCGCAACATCTTTAAAAGTTGTTTTTGTTTTCCCAGTTGTAATTTTTGTTGGATTTTGCCCGATTAAACTGCGCGTGATACCACCTGCGCCACCACCAGAACCACCACGCAACAATCGCAATAACCAGAACAAGAATAAAACACTTACCGCGATGGGCAAACCCTTGCCAATCATATCCCAAGCGGAATCATTTCTGTTTATCGAAACAGACGCACCATTTGCAGAAATCTTTTCCAACAATTCTGGATTATAAGTAATCGTTGCACGATATGGGGTTCCATCTTTCAACACACCTGTTGCGATATCGTCTTTGTCGATTTCCATAGTTTTGATATCGTTTGCGCGACGCAACACATCTGAAAAAGATAACTCAACCGGCGCTGTAACAGTTTTTTCAGCAATGGCACCAGCCACATCACCTGTTTTTACTTTGGCATCATTTGTTGTTCCAACAAACACTATACGCGCCACCAAAGCAAGAAACAAAACCACAAATGCAATCAAATAAAATTTTGAATTATCTTTTTTATTAAATAGATTTTTTCCGTTTTTCATGTCTTTTCCTAAAACTTGTTCTTTTTCCTTCTGGAACAATTAAAATTCTGTCGTTTAATCTTCGAATTGTGCAGTGCCCCAATGTAAATTTACAATCATGTTCTAAATTACATAGTGCTTTTTGCAACGAATTCAAGCGCACAGGATAATTATTCCCCCCTATTCTTTGAATCAGCAATCCTAAAAACTTTAATCTAATTTCTTCTGCTTCGTCAAATAAAAAAGATACACTAAACAAAGCCCCCCATGAACGCACAACCATTTCAATACGATTTGAAATGTATTTATCCATCCATTCACGCGTCCGAGCCAAATTTTGAATCGCCAATAAAATTCGCGCATCACTGATGTCCAATTTATCATTCAACAAATGACGATTTTGACGCATTTTTACACGCGTGTAATGTTCATCACTGTTCATAGAATCAATAAAATATTTAATTTTATTATCATCGCAATATTTTTTAATTTCTGCGCGCGATACTTCCAACAATGGGCGCAAGATTGTAATCCCATCACGCATTGATTCTGGCAACATCGCAGACAAACCATACAAACCGCTTCCGCGCGACAAATTCATTAAAAAGGTTTCAATTTGATCATCGCTTTGATGAGCGGTCAATAAATATTTGATGCCTTTTTCGTGACAAAAATCAGTCATCATTTTATAACGGGCCTCACGCGCGGCGGCTTCCAATCCTTTTTCTGGCTTTTTATCATCCCAATAAAAAATTTGGTAAGGGATATTTAATTGCTTACAAACATTGGCAACATAATCGGTTTCAATGTCCGCCTCTGCCCGCAACCTGTGGTTCACATGCAGGCAAACAACATCTGCTTTTAATTCGTGCAACCAATAAAGCAAACACATAGAATCAATACCACCACTGACCCCGACCGCCATTTTGGTATCGCGATATTTATCCATAAAATTTACAAACTTTTTATTCATATCCGATTCATTTTATGTTATAATTTTGAAAAATAAAGGAAAAATAAAATGAACAGAAAAATAAAATCTGTGGCGGTTTATTGTGGTCACCAATTTGGCACCGACCCAGAATATGCACGTGACGCAAAAAAAGTAGGCGAATTATTGGCACGAAATAAAATCACTTTGGTTTTTGGTGGTGGTGATGTTGGATTAATGGGAACAGTTGCTAGTGCCGCGGTAGAAAACGGCGGAAAAGTAATCGGAATATCAACAAAACACGTTGTATCCCTACAAGAACCAGCCCATAAAGACATTGATGTGAAAATAGTTGACGGTCTTTCCACGCGCAAAGAACAGATGTTCAATTTATCAGATGCTTTCGTTATTTTGCCTGGTGGAATTGGGACATTGGATGAAATGACAGATATCATGACAAAACAGCAAGTTGGAGAATCACGCAAACCTATATATATGCTGAACACCGCGAAATATTGGGAAATTTTTGGTCGTGTTTTGGTTCATATGCAAAACGAAGGTTTCATGGCTAGCATGGACGATTACAATCTGCATGTAGTGAATACACCCGAAGAATTGATGAAAAAGTTAATCGATGGCAACGACTTTGTCACGCGCCGTTAAACCTTTGATTATCTTGATTCTGGATTTTGGAACATCAAGATGCTTTGCCAATAATTCTATTACAGCGCTGTTTGCGCGACCATTTTCTGGCGCAACAGTAGTGTAAACACGCAAAACATCTTCGTTTTCGACAACCTTGTTTTGTTTGGCATGTGGTGTGACACGAATATTAAAAATCTTCTGTGAATCTTTCATCGCTCATTATATGAATATGGAAATGCATCACAGATTGCCCTGCCCCGCGACCAGTATTTGCCACAGTCCTAAAATTATCACGCAATCCCAATTTTTCCACAGTTTTACGAACCCCGCACCAAAAAGCAACTTGTGCATCTGCCGGTGCGTTTTGTGTAAAATCAAAAATATCTGTATATTCCCCACGTGGTATTACCAGCACATGAACCTTTGCCCGCGGAGCAACATCATAAAAAGCCAACACATTATCATCACTATAAACTGTCTTGTTAGGAATTTCACCACGTAAAATTTTCGCAAACACATTATTTTTATCGTACATAATTATCCTCTTCTTTTCTTATGATAATACACCAAAAAGACAGACAAAATCAAGCCCCTTGAAATATAATTTTTTTGGACTATATTGAAATCACAGCAATGATAAAAGGAGTTTTATTATGTTTAAACCATTGCACAATTATGTTTTAATGGAAAGAATTGAAGAAGAAAACAAAACTGCTGGCGGAATTTTTATCCCAGATAACGCAAAAGAAAAACCTGTCCAGGGGCGCGTAATCGCGACTGGTGACGGAATAATTGAAAACGGGCAAAAAATACCATTATCTGTAAAACCTGGCGACAAAGTTTTATTCGCCAAATGGGCATCTTCTGCTAACGAGGTTAAAATCGAAGGCAAAGATTATGTTTTAATCAAAGAATCTGATATTTTGGGGATTTTATAAAAAGGGGTAAATTATGGCAAAAGATATTGTTTTTAATACAGATAAATTGGCATCTGGTGTCGACAAAGCGGCCAATGCTGTAAAGATTACCATGGGTCCAAAAGGACGCACAGTTGTTATTGAACGCGCATACGGTGCCCCTATCGCAACAAAGGACGGGGTCACAGTTGCCAAAGAAGTTTCATTGAAAGACAATGCAGAAAACATCGGCGCAAAAATGATTCAAGAAGTTGCAAAACGCGCTGGCGATACTGCGGGTGACGGAACAACGACTGCGACTGTTTTGGCGCAACACATTTTCCGCGAGGGTCGTCGTGTTATCGCGGCAGGAATGAATC
>CACXVH010000012.1 GCA_902771095.1 uncultured Pseudomonadota bacterium | reverse complement strand
AGCAAAACCAGGTGCAATTTTAATTTGGGAATTTGAAAAAACGCAAGAAACACCAAAAATTAGCGATGATTGGGAAGTGTTAAAAGACAAAATATATGGCCGTGCCAGATTCTTGTTCTTGCGTAAAAAATAATCATAAAAAAACTTGATTTTTGGGATTTTTTGATAAATAATATGCCCCATGCGACACCCTTGGAGGTCGCATATAACAAAAAAATGCTATAAAAGGATTAAAAATGGCTATTAAATTAAATGCTGAAATTCGCAAGGTTGCTGGCAAGGGGGCCGCACGTGCAGTTCGCAAGAATGCAAATATCCCTGCTGTTATCTATGGCGAAAAGAAAGAACCTGTGTCCATTGAATTAAATGGTCGCGATTTTAATATGTTGTTGGGGCAACCATCTTTGCGAACAAAATTGTTTGAAATTATGGTTGGCGGTAACAAAGAAGATGCTATGTTGATGGATATCCAATATCATCCAGTGTCTGACAGGGTCGTTCATGTCGATTTCAAAAGAATTGATGTTAAAAAACCTGTGCATGTCGTTGTACCTGTTGAAGTTATCAATGCTGATGTTTCCAAAGGTATTAAGTTGGGTGGTGTTTTGAACTTTGCTGTGCGTAAAGTTGCTTTGGTTGGATTGGTTTCTGATATGCCAGAAAAAATCACAATTGATTTATCAGATGTGACTATTGGCGATACAATCCACGGTTCTGATTTGGTTCTGCCAAAAGGTATTACTTTGGGATTGCACATGGCAGATTTGGCGTTTGCTACAATCGGTGGAAAAATGCCAGAAGAAGCAGATGCAAAACCTCAGGCAGCACCTGCCGTTGCAGCACCTGCAAAGAAATAATAATTGTTATTTCCAAAGATTTAACCGCCCATTTGGGCGGTTTTTTTATGAATATATACCGATAATAAATTTTCTTTTTACCCCTTGAAACCATACAATTGATAACTATATTTCGTTTAAGCAAAAAACTTTAAGGAGTAAAAATATGTCAAAAGTTTTAGGTATCGATTTGGGAACAACAAATTCCGCCATGGCTTTCATGGACGGCAAAGACCCAAAAATTATTGAAAATTCCGAAGGACAACGGACAACACCATCTGTGGTCGCTATCACAAACAATGGCGAACAGTTGGTTGGTATTACTGCGAAAAATCAGGCGGTAACAAACCCGGAAAATACTATTTATGAAATAAAGAGATTGATGGGTTTGCGTTATGATAGCGAAGCGGTTCGCGAGATTCAAAAACGTGTTCCGTATAAAATTGTTAAAACTTAAAAAAGATGCAGAAAGTTATCTGGGCGAAAAAATTACTGATGCAGTTATTACTGTGCCGGCATATTTCAATGATTCCCAAAGACAAGCAACCAAAGATGCCGGTCGTATTGCGGGGTTAAATGTATTGCGTATTGTTAACGAACCAACAGCTGCGGCATTGGCATATGGTTTGGACAAAGATAAAGACGGCACGATTGCGGTTTACGATTTGGGTGGTGGAACATTCGATGTGTCTATTTTGGAAATCGTAGATGGTGTGTTCGAAGTTAAATCTACAAACGGTGATACTGCACTTGGTGGGTCTGACTTTGATGCCCGTGTTTTGAAATATTTGATTGAAGAATTTAAATCTCAAACAGGTATTGATTTGTCAAACGACAAATTGGCATTACAGAGATTAAAAGAAGCCGCAGAAAAGGCGAAAATCGAATTGTCTTCCAAGACATCTACGGAAATCAATTTGCCTTACCTAACGGCAGATGCCACAGGTCCAAAGCATTTCAACACTACTTTGACCCGTGCAAAATTGGAATCTTTGGTAGATGATTTGATTAAAAAGACCATTGAACCATGCAAAAAGGCATTGAAAGATGCTGGTTTGACGGTTTCGCAAATCAACGAAGTTATTTTGGTTGGTGGACAAACCCGTATGCCAAAGGTTGTTGAAACTGTGAAAGAATTCTTTGGTAAAGAACCACACAAAGGCGTTAACCCTGATGAAGTGGTTGCTCTTGGTGCCGCTATCCAAGGTGGTGTGTTAAAAGGCGATGTCAAAGATGTTCTTTTGTTGGATGTGACCCCGTTGTCATTGGGTATTGAAACATTGGGGGGTGTGTTCACAAGATTGATTGACCGCAACACTACAATTCCAACCAAGAAATCACAGATATTCTCAACTGCCGAAGATAATCAATCTGCGGTGACAATTCGTGTATTCCAAGGCGAACGCGATATGGCTGCCGATAATAAATTATTGGGTCAATTTAATTTGGAAGGTATCGCACCTGCCCCACGTGGTATGCCACAAATCGAAGTGTCTTTTGATATCGATGCAAATGGTATTGTTCATGTGTCTGCAAAAGATAAAGGCACTGGCAAAGAACAAGCGATTTCGATTAAATCTGATGGCGGATTAAGCGAAGAAGAAATTAAACGCATGGTTGATGAAGCCGCCGCGAACGCAGAATCAGATAAAAAGAAAAGAGAACTGGCCGAAGCGAAAAACACAGCAGAAACAGCCGTTTTCAGTATTGAAAAATCATTGAAAGAACATGGGGACAAGATTTCTGCCGAAGAACGCGAAGCGATTGAAACCGCAAAGAAAGAATTGTCTGATGAATTGGCCAAGGCCGAAGCCACGGTTGAATCTTTGAAGGCGAAAACCGAAGCTTTAACCGAAAAAGCGATGAAATTGGGCGAAGCGGTGTATAAAGCCGCCCAAGAAGCGCAGAAAGCGGAAGAAAACAAATCTGAATCTGGCGACAATAAAACCACGGATGCAGATTTCTCTGAAAAATAAATTCTTTCTTTCCTTTGATAAAACCGGGCAACCGCCCGGTTTTTTGTTGATTTATTAAATATCTGTATTAAACTGTCACTGTTATGTTAAAAGATGATATAGAAAAAATGTTCAAAAGTCCGAAATGTGTTTTGCTTACACTGACTATTTTGACTATCCTTATTATCAAGACAATTCAGCAACAGAAAAACAACAAAGTGCGATAAAAAACGGGCGTTTTGCCCGGTTTTTACTTTTTCTTTTCGCCAATATATATTCCCATATCTGCGGCAATGTGCAACAGTATATTATCAGGTTCTACATAAGCATTTGAAGTCATCGCGCCAATTATATTTGGGTCTTTTTGTTGTTTGCCCGCGGCAAAAAAATCTGATAACGATACTGTTTTATATGCGCCATTTTGAAGCACAGTCATAACATAAGTTTCACCAGATTCAATTGCATTTAATGCAGTATCTGCAAAACCAGATGCCAAAATTCTGTCTGTTGCTACTGTATCGCCTGCCCTTTGGATATATTCTGGAAATGCGGTTCTGTTTGCAATACCTGCCTTAGTTAGTTCGCGCGATATCATATCTGCTGGCTTGCCCGAATGTCCACGAATTGAAATCCCCTCACTCACCATAATAATCCCATAATCGCGTTTTGATTGCTTTATATGTTTAACCAGCGCGTCTGTATCGAATTTAATTTCTGGAATTAAAATCGCATCGGCAGCAATTGCCACACCTGCGTGTAAAGCCAAATTACCACAATCGCGTCCCATTGTTTGAACAACAAACCAACGATGATGGCTGCGCGCGGTCATCAATAATTGGTCACAATAAGAAACCAGTTGCTGAACTGCTGTATCAAAGCCAATGGTTTTATCTGTTAATGGGACATCCATATCAATAGTTTTTGGTATGCAAACTAACTGCAACCCGGTGTAGATTTCACGATAAAGATGAGCCAATGACAGAGAGCCATTTCCACCAATCAAAATTAACGCATCAAGGTTTAAATCTGATAAAGATTTTTTCAATCTCTTGTTAAAAGTGGACAATTTTCCCGCGCGTGCAGACGATTCAAAATTAGTGTTCCCTGCATTGCCGTTTGCCAAAATGCTGCCTGCCAGATGAGATTGTGCAAATTGAAGTGTTTCATCTGTTAATTTAATCGTTTTTGATGGATTTACATATAAACCATCTGTTCCGTCTTGGATTCCCAACACAGACCATTTGCGGCGCGCACATCCGTCAACGATGCGCTGAACAACTGTGTTCAACCCAGAGCAATCGCCACCCGTGGTCATAATTCCTATCTTTTTCATTGCCAATTTTATCCCCTTTGGTATTTGCTACTTATTATATCATAAAAAGATTGACAAATAAATATTTTTTGGAATACTTTTGTCAAAGAGCAAAGGAACATAATATGACAACTAACAACATTGGAAAAACAAAACGATCCACAGATGATTTAATTGATGATGCAATCGACAGACAACAATCTTGGTTGAATAATCGCCGCAGATTCACACGTTATTTTTTAAGAAGATTTAATGTGTTTGAAAAAGATGAACCAGAACAACCAAAAGTTGTTGTTGTAAAAACCGAAAAAGAAACAGAAACACATCAAAAAAATAAAACAATAGTCAAATCTTATTGGTTGCCGATATTGTGTGCTTTGATTGTTATTTTGTTGGCTTTGTTTATAATGTTATTTAAAATTAATGCACCGGTAAAAGTAATTACTCCGCCTGTTCCAGAGCCGATTGTAAAACCTGTGGCAAGACAAATTAATAGCCCGTCATTTGATTTGGTTCGAATTGAAAAATCTGGCAATATTATTATTGCTGGTCGTAATGTCCGCGAATCTAATATATCCATAGTGATTAACAAAAAGATAGTTGCTACAAAACACACGAATAAATCAGGCGAATTTGTCTATGCGCCAAGTGATGCTTTGAAACCAGGTAATTATGTTATATCGCTGATTGATACAGATAAAAATATCAAATCAGAAGATTCTGTGTTTGTTTATGTTTCTGAACGCGGCTATAAAAATTCTGTATCATTACTTATGACTAAAAATGGTAGCAAAGTTATGCAGGCACCAGAACTCATGGACGGTGATTTAGTTGTGTCAAAAATTGATTATTTGGATACAGGTCGTATGGTTGTAACTGGTCGTGCATTACCAAGATTGCGTGTATCTTTGTCCTTGGATGATAAATATTTGGGCTTTGCACGTGTTTCTGATTATAAAAATTTTGGTCTTGGTGCAGATATCGGAAAACTGGAAAGTGGCAAAGAATATAAATTAAATATTCGTCTTCATGATGGCGAAGGAACAACGATTGCGAACATAGAACACAAATTTGTTATGCCTGAAATGACAGGTGACGATAATACTTTTTATACTGTGCGTCGTGGTGATTGTTTGTGGATAATTGCGCGCAACTTTTTGCGCCGTGGTGTTTTGTTTACAATGATAGCCGAAAGAAACAATATTGATAATCCTGATTTGATTTACCCAGACCAATTGTTGCAAATACCAATGAAAGATTAAAATAAAATATCTGCGGAGGTAAGCCATGCAAGATACTAAACACAGAAATTATGATTATGTTCCGCCCGTTTCTAAAAAAGAGCAACTTGCATCAGAGTTGTTAAACGAAATAATGGTTTTTATAAAAAACACGGAACTTAGACCAGAAGATTGGCATCTGTTAAATCGATTGATAAGGAATTTGGAAAAAGAGAAACACTCTAATAAAGCATTGCGTGGTATAGAAAATAAATTTGCCAAAGTTCAACGACAATACCAAAGATAATTTAATTCTGGACATTCGCCGTATATTTTTGTAGCATCTTGTTCGTTGCGGGTGTGGTATAATGGTAGCACGAAAGCTTCCCAAGCTTTAGACGAGGGTTCGATTCCCTTCGCCCGCACCAAAAATAGAATTGGTCTTGTGCCAATTAAATTTTTGGAATGTGACTATGGAAGCGAACCCGGCAAAGAGGGTTCGAAAACAAGTAGATTTTGGAAGCGCTAGCGCACCGAAATCGTCACGGTTTGCCCGCAGGCAAGAATTGCCGAGGGATTCCCTTCGCCCGCACCACCCTTCGCGCTATGGTGCTACGGGTGGCAAGCCACCAAAACACATAAAGAGTGTTGTCCAGAGTTTTAACAAATGGTCAACATAACGAATAATAAAAAAGAATTACAATGACAGATAACGAAATACAACAAGTGTTAAAAGATATTTTTGTTCTTACGAATTCAATGGACAAAGAACATTTACTTAAATTGTTTCAAATATTAACAGGTGAAGATAAAATCGGCTTGGTTTTTGAACCGACTATGCGTAAAACTGTTAAAAAAGCACTTAAAGATTATATCAGCATGGGGCATCTTTGGACACAAATCACATACAAGCAAATGAAACAAATGTATACTATTATGGGTGATTATGGACATTATCCTGTGTGCAAATTATGTGGCAAGCCAATTCATATCAATGGTCAAACTGTTCGTAATTCTGTGACACAACGAAACAACAAAGAATTTACTTGGGACCATATCCATCCAAAATCTTTGGGGGGCGCGAACGATTTGTCTAATATGCAACCAACCCATAAAATATGTAATAATATTAAAGGAAGCACCTTACCAGAAGAACATATTCATTATGAAATAAATATTGTCATTAATATGTGTTTCGATGATTGTGCGAACAAGGTTGTTCGTAATAAAAACAGAAATATTAAAAAAGTTAACCCAATTTTGCGCAAACAAGATTCATGGTGCCATAAACACAGAAAGTGTCACTTTGGTAGAGGTTGTCGCGGACAAACACAATAAATATTTGACTTTTGGTGTTTTAAAGTCCATAATGGGTCTGCAAATCCCAAAGATTGCTATTATTGAAATCCCTGTGTGCGGTATGCACAAGGAACATCAACCGGCGAGTTTTCGCTCTTGATGACGGTTTTCTTTGTGGGTTAAACTATAAACAATTAATAGGAGTTAAAATATGGCAACAGTTATTAGATTGGCACGTTATGGTGCAAAAAAACGCCCTTATTATCATGTGGTCGTCACAGATTCTAGAAATGCTCGTAATTCTGGGGCAATTTTGGAAACAGTTGGAAAATACAACCCAATGTTGGCAAAAACAGATGAAAAACGTGTTGTTTTGAATATTGAAAGAATCAAAGATTGGATGGGTAAAGGCGCCAAACCATCTGACCGTGTTTACAAATTCTTGGTAAATGCTGGCTTGGTTGCGGCAAAACCAATCCCAACACAAACCAAGAAAAATCAACCAAGTGAAAAAACACAACAGAAAGCAAAAGACAAAGCCGAAAAATTGGCTAAGATAGCAGAAGAAAAAGCAAATGCAGAAGCCGCCGCTAAGGCCGCGGTCGAAGCACCTGCACAAGAAGCAGCTGCTGAAACCCCAGCCGAAACCGTTGCGGAGTAAGATTATGAGTGATATCAAATGTCCTTTTGACGGTGATTTTTGCCAGAAGAAACAAGAACGGTTTGATGAATGGAAACGATTTGTTTTCAGTAGAGGTGTGACTTTTTGCACAGAATCGAACATGTTTGATGGTTGTCCAATGGAAAATTCACCACTAGAAAATATAAAAAACTGTGAACGGTATCGCAGATATTTGTATATAATTAACAATATCAAAAATGAACAACGATAAAAAAATTTTGGTTGGGAAAATTGTTGCCTTTCAAGGTGTGCGCGGTGATGTGCGTGTTCAAACATACACCACTGCGCCATCTGATTTTCGTGATTTGAAAATAATTAGCAACAAATTTGCAACCAAAGATTTTAAATTTGTTCGTGCTTTGCCGTCTACAAATGTGATAATTGCACACATCAATGGTTTTGAAGACAGAACATCGGCAGAGGTTTTGCGTGGCACAGAATTGTTTGTTGAACGTGATACTTTGCCAGACACCAAAGATGGCGAATATTATCAATCTGATTTAATTGGATTTGGTGTTGTTCAAAATGGCGAAAAAATTGGTGTTGTTGATGGTTTTCAAAACTATGGTGCCGGTGATATTATTGAACTGGACAACGGCGAAATGGTGTCTTTTGTTGGCGCAAGTGTTGATTTGGATAAAAAAACAATATTTATAAAATGAAAATGCACTTTAATATACTGACAATCTTTCCAGAAATGTTTCCAGGCACACTTTCCGGTGGGGTTGTTGGGCGTGCTTTGGGAAAAAAGATTTGGTCGTATGACACTATTAACATTCGTGATTTTGCTATAAATAATTATGGCAGTGTTGATGACGAACAATTTGGCGGTGGCGCGGGTATGGTTATGCGCCCTGATGTTGTTGGAAACGCGATAGATTCTGTTAAAAATCCGGGCAAAATTATATTCTTTTCGCCACGTGGAAAACCTTTGAATCAACAACTGGTTCACGAATATATAAAAAATGATACAATAACCCTGCTCTGCGGTCGGTACGAAGGCATTGACCAGCGGGTTATTGATGAATACGGTATTGAAGAAGTATCTATTGGCGATTATGTGTTATCTGGTGGTGAACTGGCTGCGCAAGTTTTTATTGACAGTTGCGTTCGTCTGTTAGATAATGTGTTGGGTGGCGGAACAGATTCCACCCAAAACGAAAGTTTCGAAATCGGCGGGCTTGAATGGCCATTGTATACCCGTCCGTCAGTATGGCGTGGACACAAAGTCCCAGAAGTCCTGCTGTCCGGTCACCATGGCAATATAGAACGGTGGCGGAAACAACAATCGGACGATATAACAAAGGAACGTCGTCCGGACTTAATAAAGGAAAATGAAAATGAGCATAATTAAAAAAATTGAACAAGCACAAGTTGCTAAATTGAAAGGCGACAAAAAAATCCCTGAATTCAAGGCCGGGGACACAGTCAAAGTTCATGTGAAAATTAAAGATGGCGATAAATTCCGTATTCAAACATTTGAAGGTGTTGTTATCGCGCGCGATGGTGGAAACGGAAACAATGCTTCGTTTACTGTGCGCCGTGAATCTTATGGCGTCGGTGTAGAACGCAAATTCCCATTATACACACCTGCAATTGAAAAAATTGAAAAGGTTCGTGTTGGTAAAGTTCGCCGTTCTAAATTGTTCTTTTTGCGTGGATTGTCTGGCAAAAAGGCAAGAATCGTTGAAGATTTGTCTGCTAATGCAAAAAACAGCGAAGATAAATAATCAATAAAATAACAAGGGGGTGAGATAAATGAGTAGAATTAAATTATTATATTTGTTTATAGCACCCCTGTTTTTGTTATCTTTTAGCCCTGCTTTCGCATATATTGAAAAGAATACCGCGGTTGTTCGTATAATGAACAAGGCCGCAGGCAAGGCACAACTTGCATCTATTAGAGTTGGGCAAACATTTCAACATGACGGTCTTAGTATAAGGGTAAGAAATTGCAAACAAAGCGATCCTTTTGATGCGGAAAATTTCTTTGTCTTTGTTGAAATATATACGAAAACAGAAGGTCGTATTTTTAGCGGTTGGATGAACCGTAATGAACCTGGTCTTAATCCGTTACAGGATGATACTTATGATGTGTGGCTTGAACGATGTGAGTAGGAAATGACACAAAAAACAAAAATTCAACAAATTAAATTGGTTATAAAAATATCCATCGTTATTTGCGTATTGAGTATATTTGTTGGTTTGGTGTTTTTTGCGCAACCAATAAGAACTTTTGAAAAATCACATATGAAAAAATGGTTGTCTTTGTCTGAACAAGAAAGAATTACAACTATTCAACGAATTGTCCCCAATGCAGAACAACAAGATTTGTTGATAGATTGCATAACCAAGATAGCGGAATTACCAGATTCGAACAAAATGATAATTCATGATGCAGCCGTTCTTTGCTATAATGGAATAAAACTTAATTCGCAATCTGATGAAAAATAAAACACTGTTTATCCTTCTTTTGTTTTTTCTATATGGATGTACGCACAAAGAACATTACATAGGTGAACAATATCTTGGAACAAAATATATACTTGATCCGCTTGGCGAAGAAAAAGCACCAGACAAAGACCCGCTTATTCGATATGATGCTTTTGATTGTATGACATTTGTTGAAACATGCCTTGCGGACGGAGATATAGAAAAATTAAATAAAATCAGATACAAAGACGGCAATGTTAATTTTATAAATCGCAATCACTTTGTTGAAACAGATTGGTTAAACAATAATTCTGATTTGCTTGAAAATGTCAGCCATCAATACGGAAAAACCGAAAGAAAAAAAGTCGCTATTGATAAAAAAAATTGGTTTAAGAAAAAACATAATATAAACACTAAATTCAAAACGCAATATGCAATTTTGGAATACATCCCCTATGCGGAATTTAAACCAATTACAACAAAAGAACCATTAATTGTGTTATTTATTACTGGAAATTTAAAATATTATGCTAAAATGGGTTCGGGTTTGTCTGTTGTGCACATGGGTTTTTTACTGCCTAATGGTATGTTAAGGCATGCTTCGAAAACAGATATGTGTGTGACAGATGTAGATTTTAACGAATACATACAAAAACATAAAAAACACAAAAAACACATTGGCTTTGTATTGGTGAAGATAAAATGAATAACGAAAAATTAATTATAACAGATATGGGCGGTGATACAGAACACAAGGGTTCTAATGATTCTATTTTGTGTTTGGGTATTGAATCATCTTGTGATGAAACCAGTGCTGCGATTGTTGATGATAATAAAAATATTTTGGCACATATAATATATTCACAAATTCCAGAACATCAGCAATACGGTGGTGTTGTTCCGGAATTGGCAGCGCGCGCGCATATTCTTGCCATAGACGAAGTCATAAAATTGACACTGGAACGTGCAGGCAAAACTATTGATGATATTGATGTTGTTGCCGCTACTGCGGGTCCTGGATTAATCGGTGGTGTTTTGGTTGGATGGATGACCGCCACAGGTATTTCAAATGCGACACACAAACCGTTGATTGCTGTTAATCATTTAGAAGGTCACGCATTGGTTCCGCGGCTTAAAGCAACTTCGGCAAGTGATTCTGCGACAAGTATTGATGTTGAATTTCCATACTTATTAATGTTGGCATCCGGTGGGCATTGTCAGATTTTATTGGTGCGTGGTGTTGGAAAATATGAATTAATTGGGCAAACTTTGGACGATAGTGCGGGCGAAGCATTTGATAAAATCGCAAAGATGTTGGGACTTGGATACCCTGGTGGACCAATTGTAGATAAACGTGCACAAATGGGCGATAAAAAAAGATTTCATTTTCCGCGACCACTGTGCGACAAAACCGGGTGTGATTTTTCTTTTTCTGGAATAAAAACAGCAGCGCGTATGTTATTGGATAAAACAGATAAATCAAGAATTGACGAACAATTTATAAACGACTTTTGTGCTTCTTTCCAGGCAGCTGTGGTTGATTGTATAACTAACAGATTGCAAAATGCACTGCACGACGAACGTGTTAAAAAAACAAATCCAAAAACTTTGGTCGTGGCGGGCGGTGTCGCTAAAAACAGCGCGATACGAAATGCCATGGAAAAACTGGCAGCAGATTTTAATATGCAATTTGCTGCCCCACCAATGAATCTGTGTACTGATAATGGTGCAATGATTGCATGGGCAGGAATTGAAAATTATAAGGCAGGAAAAACTGTCAAAGAACCAATTGCGCCCCGCCCCCGTTGGCCGTTGACTGAATTATAAAAAAATGATACAATATTTGTTATGAAAAGTTATGCACAACGATATGAAGAATTTACAGCGGCTACCGTTAAATTGGCCGAGCAGATTCATAATGCAAATCGTGATAAGGTTGCAAATGTAAAATACACTTTGCCACAAATAACCACTGCTTTGCGCAATATTTACAAAGACCCAATTTATCATGAAAAATTTGTATCAAGCAAAATGTCCGACAACAAGTGGTCGTCTGGTTTTTGCGCTATGGCCAGTGTTGCTGTTTATGAAATGTACGGTGGGGAAAATGTTTGGGAATTGATGGCAATTCGTCAAAAAGATTGGCCACGAAGTCCTGTGGTGTTCCTGCGTGACAAAACAACCGGTTTGAATTTTGGAACAACAGGTGAACATTTTTACCCTGAAACTATACCGTATGAAATCGGCAGACCATTGAATTCAGAAAAATTAAAAACACCGAACAAAGAAACTTTTAAAAATGTTTTGATGTTTGAATTGGCGCGCTTAAATAAAAATTCTAAAAAGTAAAAATCATGTTACCAAAACCAGAACCTTTTGTTAAACCAGATATGATTTTCAGTGTAAGCGACGCTGCGACTTTGTTAAAAAAAGTTGTTGAAACAGCTTTCCCAGAAATTCGTATTCGCGGTGAATTGTCACAAATTACGCGCGCAACCTCTGGACATATGTATATGACAATCAAAGATGAAAACGCTGCTATAAACGCGATTATTTGGCGTGGAACACCCGTTGGTTTCAAACTTGAAGAAGGGACAGAGGTTATTATAACCGGGCATTTCACGACTTATCCTGCGCGCAGTAATTATCAAATTATTATAAATTCCATTGAATTGGCTGGGGTTGGCGCAATTCTTAAAATGCTGGAAATGCGCAAACAGAAACTCGCCGCCGAAGGTTTGTTTGATGTATCGCGTAAAAAGCCGTTGCCACGTTTCCCGCAAACTATCGGTATTGTGACAAGTCCGACTGGTGCTGCTTTCCAAGATATTCAAAACAGATTACGTGAAAGATTTCCTGTGCATATATTGCTTTACCCTGCTACTGTCCAAGGGGCAACTGCGGCAGCAGAGGTGGTGGCAGGTATTGAATATTTCAACGCAAAAAACAATGTTGATGTAATTATTGTTGCGCGTGGTGGTGGCGCACTGGAAGATTTATTGCCTTTTTCTGAAGAAATTGTTGTTCGTGCCGCCGCAAACAGCCATATACCGCTGATATCAGGTGTTGGACATGAACCAGATTGGATGTTAATTGATTTCGCAGCAGATGTGCGCGCACCAACACCAACTGGTGCGGCAGAAATGGTTGTGCCAACTAAATTATCACTTGTCCAAGAACTTGATAATTTATCACATCGTTTAAATACTGCTTTTGTAACCAAGATTTTACATCTTAAACGCGATATTACAAATGTAAATATCAAAAGTCCAAAACAGATTTTGATGGAGCAAGGACAAAGAATCGATGATTTATCTCGCACCTTGTCCATTATTATTGAAAACAAAATAAATATGACCAAACAAAGAATCGCCCTGATGTCAAGATTTCCAACAATTATGGAAAATCGGTTGAATATGCTAAACCAATCTCTCATACATGCGGGGCAAATGCTTAAATCATTAAGTTATAAAAATGTCTTGGCGCGTGGATTCGCTATTGTTCGCGACAAAGACAATCAGATAATAAGCACCAATACCGCTGTTCCAGCCAGTATCGAGTTCAGTGATGGTGTATTAAAACTTGATTAAATTCTTTGCGCTAGCAATTGATTCTGGTGTGATTTGTGCACCACTTATTATGCGGGCGATTTCATTTATTCTGTCATCATTGGTCAATTCGTCTACAGTGGTTATCGTTTTATTGTTTTCACTGTGTTTTGATATTTTAAAGTGCTTGTCAGCAAAACCAGCAACCTGGGCAGAATGAGTTATAACCAATAATTGTTCATTGTGTGCCAGTTTATTTAATCTTTCGCCAACCGCAGAAGCGGTTGCGCCACTTATACCCGTATCCAATTCATCAAACACAATTGTTTTTTTATTGTTCGGGTTATTAAGGGCAACACGCAAAGCCAACATAAAACGCGATAATTCGCCCCCAGACGCGATTCTGTTTAATGGCGCAAAAGGTGTGCCTGGGTTGGTCTTAATCATAAACACAACACCGTCCGTGCCGTTTTGTGATGGTTCTGAACTTTGAATATCAACCATAAAGTCGGCAGACCCCAATTTTAAATCTGGCAATTCTGTCAAAATTTGTTTACGCAAATTATCTGCGGCTTTTTTTCGCAATTCCGTTAAACCATTCGCACATTTATTAAATATTGTTGCAAATCTATCTACATCCACCCTGCACTTTTTTAATTCAGCGTCACTGTTGTCAATAGCATTTAATTCGGTTTCCATTTGCGATAATTTGTTTGGTAATTCATCAACAGTGCATCTGTGTTTGCGTGCAGCCGCGCGCAAAGCAAACAATCTTTCTTCGACAGAATCAATATCTTCGACATTTGTGTTTTCAGGATGAATTTGTTCGCCTATTTCTGCAACAATAGCCGCCGCATCATATAATTTATCTATGTGTTCACTATATGGATTTGGATCTGTTTTAATTCGCTCCAAAATATGCGCAACCGAACAAATCTGTTCATCCAATGAATTTCCATTGTTTTTTAATACTTCTATCGCATCGGTCAAAATACCAGCATTTTTTTCAGCATCCATCATTTTGGCGCGCGCATTTGCCAATTCATCTTCTTCGCCAATTTGCGGATTTAATTTGCGTAGCTCTGATACATTATGTTCCAAAAATTCGCGCTCTGATTCAGACATTTTCAATGTTTCTGTCAATTCTTTTAATCGCTTTTGGGCATTATGCAAATCTGAATAAGCATTTTTTGTGTCGCGTAATACCACCACAAAATTTGAATTGTTCAACATAGCATATTCATCCAAAGAAGATAAATGTGTGGTTGCATCTAATAACGAATGACTTTCAAATTGTCCATGAATTTCAACCAATTCATCACCAATTTGTTTTAATGTTTTTATTGATACCGGAACATCGTTAATCCATGCCCTGCTTTTACCATCGCGCGATAAAGTGCGTCGCAAAATCAACCCTTCGTTATAATCAATGCCATTTTCATCCAAGATTGTTTTTACATTATCATTAACAAAATCAAATTCTGCGGTCACTGTTGCCATATCACAACCAGACCGAATTAACCCGATATCAGAACGCGCCCCAAGCGCCAAAGACAAAGCATCCAGCAAGATACTTTTCCCAGCACCAGTTTCACCAGTCATAATATTAAGACCATCGCCAAACTGTAAATTCAGTTTTTCGATTAAAACAATATTTGAAATGTTTAAACTTAATAACATACGGTGTATTATAGACAAATTATTAGTGTTTTTTCAAGAAATTTAATAGAATTATACCGCTCAAAAAAAGCGGTATATTTCATTATCTAACATATTGCCATTTCATGTAATTATTGCGTCTTTCTCTGTCTTCTTTAAGACATCTAATAAGTTCTCTGGTGTTTGATATTTTAGAACGAAATTGCTCTTCGCCATTATGAAAATATATCACTTCAAAAGCCATATCTGCACTGTAGATTTTGTACCAAGAATAAAAATCTCTGGCGGATTTTATTAAAAACGCAGAATCTGGTGAAACAGAATATTTTTGTGGTTTTCCATTGATTTTTGGTAAAGGCGTAAAAAATCTATTAGATGTTTGATGTGTAAAATCGTCAAAACCCATATCTTGTATAATATCAAAACACATGTTTTCAACAGCTGATTGATTTGTTTTTGTATACTTTAGATTGCCCACAACCTTTGGACCCGCCAACAAACACAATCGGGGCTCAAAAATAATCGGCTGCTGCCTGTCATCACGATCAAACCAATTAATTTTTCTTGGGGTATTATCAAGTGTGATTTGATCATAAATCGTGATACGGTTTTCTTTTTCATCACACACGACAAGGAAATCATCAACAGAGCGTGTCTTGAAACCTTTGATTGCATTGAAATCAATAAACGGTCCAAAACAAACATTTTTGAATTTTGGTATACGCACATCTGATTTCAACCATGATAATCTATAATCCAAGTCAGAATCATAAATAGGATAATCCCCAAAATAACCATAACTATTATTGTCATACAAATGAATTTGTGGGACATTAAAGGATTGTTCTTTCTTTGCCATTTGATACTCTTCTTTTCTTATCTCTCACCTCCCCCACTTGGACATTAACATAGCAATAAACACACTAAAAATCAATAAAAAACAAATTAAATAATTTTGTTTAATTCCCAATCATGTGTCCACAAAATATAACCATTGATTTTGTAATTTGGATGTACAAAATGCAGTAAATCTGCGTATTCATTTAATTGTTTTTTATATTTTTCAATAAATTCATTTTTGTTGATATCTGTTTTGTAATCAATAAAATCTATGGTTTTAGTGTCATGATTTATCAGCAATCTATCAATACGACGACTTAGAAAATAACCGTTGATTTTACCAGCAATCGGGACTTCGGTTTTAGCATTGCACACAAAAAATCGCTTTAATTCCGGTTTGTTTTTTATGATTTTGACAATATCTGGATTGCCTTGATTTCCGGTCTTTTCATCAACAACAATATGCTGCAATAAATTGTGCATTTGAGTTCCTTGATGTGTTGCGAAATCTTTATTATTCGCACCAGTCAAAAAACTTTTTAAGGTCTGTGTCATTTGTAATCCTTATTGTGTTTTCATCAACAAACAATTCTTTGGCAGAACCAAAAACATTCCATAATTGTTTATGCCATACCATTTCAGGCGCCCTATCCATGTCACACCCATATATATATAATTCATCTTTTGCGCGCGTCATTGCAACATAAAGAAGACGATAATATTCACCGATACTGTCTTGTTTGTTTTTATCAATTATTGGCTTTAATATCGCAGAATCGTTTGTTTTCCAAAGCCATACATCATATTTTGCATTATTATGCAAATGATTTATGTTTAATATTTGTTCTGTTTTTGGGAAAGTCAAAGTATCTATTAAAAACACTGTTTTTGAATCAAGCCCTTTGCTGCCATGAATAGTCATAATACGCACACCCGTGGATGCATCCATATCGCGCTTAATTTCACTGTCACCCGTTATAAACCATTTTAAGAACTGATAAAGCGTTCCGGGCTGTGTTCTTTCATAAGCCAAACACATAGTTAAAAATTCTTCCAATGGGTCAATAACCTGTTTCCCAAGCGCAGAAATAATTTTATCTCTGTTATCATTTTTATTTAGAACATAAGTAAAAAATGAATACGGTGCCATTTTTTTTGATTGGTCTATAATGTCTAATAAATCTTTGTAAATATCTGGATAAAAATCATGCAGAACATCAAATACAGTCAATGTTTTATCAGAATTTTTAATTTTACACAATTCAAAAATATTGCGTTCTTTCAATCTATAAATCGGACTTTTTAATAAACAACACAAACTATAATCATCTGTGATATCGGTGCAAAACCTGATTAAATACAGCATATCTTTTATGGCGGAAAATTCTGGCAGTTTTATTCTGTCGTTACCCGCAATATCTATTCCGCGTTTCTTTAACGCAGTTGATAACAAATCTACAAACGCACCACGTTTTTGAACCAAGACCATTATATCTTTTGGACTAATATCTTTTGTTTTTACCAACTGTTCGATTTTATCAGCCACCATATTTACATAAAGTTTGTTTTTTGTCGTTCCGGTTTCGTCACATTTAAAAGTGTCGTGTATTTCAACAATTCCCGGTACATCAATTCTATGACATTTGTGTTTGTTATTGTAAAAACCGGTAGCATTAACCACATCTGGACAACCGAAAAAGCAATCTACTGTATCCAAAATCGGTTTTGTTGAACGAAAACTTTGATTAAGTGACACCTCTTTTATCGTTCTGTAATTTTGTTTTATTTGATCTGCTATGGCCTGGCGGCTTGACGCAAAAGCTTTTGGGTCTGCGTTTTGAAAACCGTATATCGATTGTTTGGTATCTCCCACAACAAATATTGAACGATTGTTTTTTGTGTCACCATCGGTAAAAAAATCGCCCGCTAGATTACGCAAGATATTCCATTGTTCTGGACTGGTATCTTGTGCTTCGTCTACCAAAATATGTGATAAAGAAACATCCAGTTGAGATAATACCCAACCCATAACATCTGGCTTTTCGAAAAGTTTTTGTGTGTATAAAATCAAATCTTCAAAATCAAGCAAATTGTTTTCTTGTTTTGTTGTCCTGTATGTGTCTGAAAAAGCCCTTGCCAAATCAAACAAGGCAACAGTATTATCAAAAACTTTTTTGTTTAATAAATGTTGTTGCACATCGTATACACGAGACGCTTCTTTGAAAAATATCTCGTCTTTGAAAAAGTTTTTACTTATCTCATTTTGTTGGGTTAAGTATAAATCTTTGTATTTATCAAAATCTATACTTTTATCAATGTATTGTTGTGTAATATTAATAATATTTTGCAAATATTTTGCCGGCTTTTTTGAAGATTTTTCTATATCACTTGCATGCGCGATTATAGACATTAAATATTCTGGGATGACCGGCATGTCTTTATAATCTTTGATACCAAGTATGGTTTGGATTTTATCAATAAAATATTTGCGATATTCTTCTATGTCATCAATTAAGAAGAAAGAACGATATTGTTTTAACAACAAATCTTGCAAATCATTTAAAAAGTATTCAGATTTAAAATCAATAATTTTGTAAAAAGCATTTAATGTATTTTGTATGTTTAATACATTGTCTAGGGAATTTTTAAGCATACGATTAAATGCTTGGTCCAATAAAACAGTTTGTGCAGCCCCGGACACAAGTGACCAAGTTGGTGAAATTCCGGCTTCTATGGGAAAACAATGCAAAATTTCTTCGCAAAATCCATGTATTGTTTTTATTTTTAACATATCTGGATTATCAATATATGTATAAAAAATCTTGCGTGCCAGATCTAAATCTTTCGCAGTTGGTGTATTACTTTCAGATACATCCTTTAATAATTCAGACAATTCTTTGTCGTTCAATGTTGCCCAGTTATGTAATTCTTTTAAAATACGGTCGCGCATTTCACCAGCTGCTGCATTTGTGTAAGTTAAACACAATATACCAGAATTTGAATCTTTGTTATATTGACTATTTCGAAACAAAATACGCAAAAGCCGATGCACCAAAACCTTGGTTTTACCAGTCCCAGCATTCGCCTGAACCCAAATGTTTTCAGCCGGATTTGATGCCGCCAGTTGCTCAAAAGAAAATTCTTCTTTTTGTTTCATTTATACTCTTGCTTTATCAAAAAGATTTTAGTATAAATTCTCCTATAGTTCAAGGAAGTTATTTTTTAGGGAGAAAAATTATGAATCAAGTATTGATTATCACCGCTTTGTCATTAGGTTTTTTGTTGTTTGTAAATTTAATTTGCTTGTTTTTTATTTCACGCAAATCTCAGCGGGTTATGCAATCTCTCTTGGAAATAATGACACATCCAGAAAATGCGAAAATTCAAGATGCTTCTCGTGTTTTACAAACCATATTAAAAGACGAGATTACAAAAATAGATGATAATTTCAAAAACATGGCAATCGCTCTACAAAATCAAATCACACACACAGAAGAGATAAAAAAGAATTTGGGCGAACAAAACGATAAACTGATTGCCACCGCAGATGAAGCCGTAAAAAAAATCGCAACAATGTCACAAAGATTAGACAACACTGTTAATGGATTAGAAGGCATTGTAACATCTGCTGGTTGGACAGATATACAACACAGCACAGACAATTTTTCTGCCACAACAGAAAGTTTGTTAAACAGAATATCAGAAACAACGACGACAACAACAGAATTTGCTACGAAATTACAAGAACAAATCGCGCAATCTTTGGATTCAGAACGACAAATCAGCGAACAATTACAATCAACATTTACCGCGAACAGCGAAAATATGGAAAAATTGACTGGGACCGCTGGGGCGTTACAACAACAATTAACAGATCTTAGCACCAGTGTAAGTAGCGGTTTTGAAAATGTGACAAAAACATCGGCTGAATACGATGAAACTATGCGTAAAAACGACAAATTGTTAAGCGATTATTTAACAAAAATGTCCGAATTCACAAAACGCGCAAACAAAGAATTAACTCGTCAAGTTAATACAATGACAGAAACCGCTAATGTTGTCGGTGCAAATATAAGGTTGGCGGAATCTTCTATTGATAAACAATTACGCAAACTGGAAAGTGCGATTGATGCATTAAACGATTCTACGACAAACACAACAACTTCTGTTCGCGGAATTACAAACGAATTGGCTGGTTTAACAAATAAATTTGATAATGAAATTCACGATTTTTCAACCGGTGTAGTAAAAGAAATCAAAGATGTATCTGGTGTTGCCAATGAAACATTAGAAAACACGAAATCAGCAGCAATGGAATTTGCTAATTCTGTAAAAACAATGGGAATTGGTGTTCGTGAAACATTGATAGAAATGAATAAAGCCCACACTCAATTGGCGGGACAATCAGAAAACCTTATCAAAATGTCTACGGAAACAACTGAACAGTTAAAACCATTGTCTGAATTGATTGAAAAATACTATGTTGCCCTGCCCGATTTGTCTGCTGGGTCACGAGATATGAGTGAAAACTTGAATCAAATTGTGAATACTTTGGTTGAAAAGATTAATGTTATGAAGACAACGATTGCCGAATCTTTGGAAAACATAAATAATTCTTCTTTGCAACTGGGTGATTTGGCGGGACAATCGCGTCAACAGATGATTGATTTAATGTCTGATTATGCCAAGGCGGTTGATGCGATGCAAAGTTTGAATAAACAAATGATGGTTGCACGTGCTTCTGCACCAATGGATGCTATTAAAGTCGCACCAGCAACTTCCTATAAACCAATCAGTACCAAGGACTTTTTGAATCAGACAGATAAATTATTTGAAAAATTATATGAACAATCTGTTGATTTAACACGCGCTTCGGGGGCCGTTATACCAGATGTTGTGTGGAAAAAATATAATGATGGTGACAACAAAATCTTTGCCAAATGGCTCGTAAAAATGTTTAATGCCAGCGACAAAAAGCAAATCAAAGAAATGTTAAAGTCCGATAAAGTATTTAACTCCCAGGCGACCCAATTCATTCGCAATTTTGAAAAAATATTAAAAGGCGCAGAACAAACAGATGATTCTGATAAAGTCAAAAGCGCGCTTTTGAAAACAGATTTGGGAATTGTATATAATACGATTGTGAAAAACATATAAAACAAGGCGCATCTGCGCCTTGTTTTAGCGCCTTATACCATGAAGCCACAAAAATGTTCGCAAACTGTTGTTTGACGATAGTGTGTGTAAGTACTCCCTTAGGCCCCGATCCAGGAACAATTCATCGGGATTGCTTATTATAATGTGATCTGGATAGATTTGTGCATTTTGAAAATCTTTTAAATCACAAGTGTTCGTTTGTCTTACCTGTATATCATTTGGCATGTTTTTACGCGATTCTACAACGGTTTTATTGTCTTTCCTTGGCAAGAACCAAGCAATGCGAAAATCGTATTGTGCGGTCAAATTATGCGAATTAAACCACTCTATCATTTGACGAACATAACGCGGCTGAATCACATCGTATGTAAAATTAGCACCCAAATGGTCAAAAATTTCAAATTCTGGCACACCATAAAGCCATTTTGGTTGACCTGGTTTCCAAAATTGTTCATTAACAAATAATTTTGTTGCGAATTTTTCGTGTTCAAAATACTCTTCATCACGAAAGTAATATTCACGACCATCCGCTTCCCCATCACGCATAGGGCGTGTTGTAGCAGATTTAAGATTATAAAAAGCA
>CACXVH010000011.1 GCA_902771095.1 uncultured Pseudomonadota bacterium | reverse complement strand
CGAGAATATTGAAAAAAGTGTTAAGAAATATCTTGCCGCGGGAATGGTATGTGTTAATATCGGCTAGCATTATTGCTGGTCTATTGGGGGCGTGCGGAACGGGAATAATTTATGAAGAAGAGCATTATCGGTACGGTAGTCACCTTAACCAAAACCATAAACCCAATGCCATGATTGCATGGGGGGTGTTAAGTTGTTTGATTTGTTTTTCTGTTTGTATTGGTGGTTTTAAATTAATCGATGAAGCGGATAGAAGGGATCGTATAAAGGATATTTACAACAGATTGTCGGTGCGTTTGTTTGATTGTTTAAAAACTATACATCCTGAATTAGACAAAAGTATGTTGGAAAAATATAATCTTGCATTGTCAGATAACATCACGGCATTATTGATTGCAAATATGAACGAAGCAGATACAAAAAAGTTAGTCGCCATTGCTGATAATTTGGTCAGTAAACTTGAAACACAAACATTTGATGAGAATGAATGTAAAACAACAATTGACCGAGCTATGGGTATAATTAAAACTGCATTGAAAAACAACGAAAGATTGTATGACAGTATAATATGTGCATATAAAGGTTGGGCGACTTCGACATTTTATCTTGACCCTTATACCCCGACACATTACGTTTATATTGCAGCAAAAGAAAAAACACATTAATATAATTCGCAAATTATAAAAATAAAAAAGCGCGAATATAATCGCGCTTTTTTATATTATATGTTTATCTTATCCGTACTGCTTTTGATGCCACGATTTGAATGGGTTTTGACTGAATCTGTTCGCGTATTAATTTCTTTTTTGCTTGAATCACAGGGTCATTTTTTTCTATTTCGTTTTTCTTATAAAGCACAGAATCAGGGTCAATAACCATTTCTTCGGGATACATCATGGTGTGTTTTTTATATTCTTTACGATATGTTTTTTTTGACATTTCTAAAACCAAAGTATCACCAACTTCTGCATAATCATAGGTATTGCCATCATAGAAAGTCGCTCTTAGCACTTTATCGTCAATGTCTTGATAAATCAAAGAGCCAAAATCATCATGCATTTCATTTTCCAGAACTATGGTTTTTCTGGTAATTGTTTTTTCTTTGTTGCACCCAGTTGATAACAGCAACAATAAACCGAAAGCCAAAATATAATGTTGTTTTTTCATTACAAATTCTCTTTTTATACAAATATAATACAAAATATACATTTGTCAATAAGTAATAGAGTGATAATTTTTTATGGTCGATTCCCCCAAACAGGAAGAATTTGTACCGCGATGAGAGCAAATATTCTCCGCCCGGAGGGGGAGAAAGAGCGAACCTGTCGTTGCTTCGCAACTTTTTCGGTTCTCATCCCTTGGGTGTAAATTAAAAATCGGCAAATGCCGATTTTAATTTATGGTGCACCCAGCGGGATTCGAACCTGCAATCTTTGCCTTCGGAGGGCAATGCATTATCCAGTTATGCTATGGGTGCTTGTATGTATATTTTATATCATCTTACGCGAATTTTCAATATTTGTTTAACCATTTTATCGCCAAGCATTGATATGATAACAGATTTCATTTTTGAATAAATTTTTGATTGCGTTTCTATGCCTATAATTTTCGGCAAAACATATCGTTCTTCACAAAGTTTAGTCATTTCTGTTGTATCACATCCGTGCGTTTTGGCATCTCGGATAAGATTTATCAGAGGAAATGCGATATAATCTGGAAATATGGCATCTAAATCAATAATGGCGAATAAATTATCTTGGTTATCCAAAATAACATTTTTAGAGTGCATATCTGTATGGCATAATACAAAATCGCTTAAATTAAGATGATTGAAAAAAGCTCCTGAAATTTTGTAAGTTAAACAGACGGATGGACGTGCTTTGCAATCATAAGGTATTTTTGAAATTTCACATGCGAGATTGAACATTTGCATATATATTTGCGCTTGTTTTTCTTTTGAAATACCTTCGTTTATGCGTTCGTAAAAAGTTTTACCTTCGATAAAAGGGTATGTTTCGCAATATCCCTGGGCAGATTTGTGCAAAGATACTTTCGGGGCATTTATATCATAAGATGTCAAAAGTTTGCTGACATAAAGGTTATGTATGGCGGTATTTTTGGGTGAAAATCTGCATATAAATTTGTCTTCGTTTTGAGTAATCGCGACATAAATATCGTGGACATTGCCAGCCGTCGCATCAAGTTTGAAAATATCTTTTGTGTTTGGATATATCTTTTTTATTTCCAAGATTTGTGAATCTTTGTTGTTCATAATTATTTACCCAACATTGCCAGCATAAAATCGTCTAAATCACCATCAAGAACCGCGGCAGAATCTGTTTTTTCTACATTTGTTCGCACATCTTTAACCAATTGATACGGATAAAGAACATAGTTCCTTATCTGACTGCCCCATTCGATTTTTTTCTGCATAGCTTTGGCGGCATCTTCTTCGGCAGCGCGTTTTTGCATTTCTAATTCATAAAGACGCGATTTTAACATCTTCATTGCCATTTCGCGATTTTGAATTTGACTGCGTTCATTCTGGCAAGTCACAACGGTATTTGTCGGGATATGCGTAATGCGCACTGCAGAATCTGTTTTGTTAACATGTTGCCCGCCGGCACCGCTTGCACGATAAGTATCAATACGCAAATCTTTTTCATTTATTTCGATTTCTATGGAATCATCAACATCTGGCCACACATCCACAGATGCAAAACTGGTCTGTCTTTTGCCGTTTGCGTTAAAAGGTGATATGCGAACCAATCTGTGAACACCGATTTCGTTTTTAAGCCAGCCAAATGCGCGTTCACCAGAAATACGAAAAGTGATACTTTTTATCCCAGCGACATCACCAGCGTGTTCTTCGACAGTTTCAATTGAAAAGCCATGTCTTTCACACCATCTTGTGTACATGCGCGAAAGCATTTGTGCCCAATCTTGTGCCTCTGTTCCACCGGCGCCTGCCTGGATGAACAAAAATGCGCCATTATTATCCATTGGGTCGCGAAATAGGGTAATGAACTTAGCGCGATGCACTTCATTCGCCAAAACAGAAATAGCGCCAATAACATCTTTATCATCTGGAGATAGTTCGTATAATTCAACCAAGTTATTATATTCTTGTTCCAAATGGTTAAATTCAGACAACTGTTTTTCAAGATTTGATTTTTTTTGTAAAATCCCGCGGGCATATTCTGGGTTGTTCCATAAATCAGGCGCGTTTGAAATATCGTTTAATTTATCAATTTCAGATTGAATTTTATTTGGGTCAAAGAAACCCCCTTAACGCACAAATGTCGTCATGTACTTGATTCAAAATATCGTTGTTCACTGTAACCATATTCAAAATATAGCAATTTATTTACCCAAATCAACTTTTTTATGTTTTTATCATCAAAGTTTTATTGCGTTTATATTTTAAATGTGATAAAATAAATCTAACGAGAGGGATTTCTTATGAAAAGATTTTGGTTGACTTGTGGATGTATTGGCGCTTTTTTAATGGGTGGTGCAGCATTGGCTGTTTCGGCTGGAACGGTTGTCACTGATTCTGCGCGTGCATCGGTTTACACTAATTCTGCCGGTATTTCAACCGCGGGCAGTCGCGGACAAAAGGGTATTGCCAATGCGTATATTCAAAATCAGCGCAATACATACTTTCTGATTACTCAACCAGATGTAGATACTGCTTGTCGTCGTAAGATTATGAACTGTTTATCTGATTATTGTGGTGACTCTACTTCGGTTCCTGGCAAAACTTCCAGTCGCTGTATGTATGCAACTGAAACAGAATTGTATAATTATACATTACTTTGTCTACAAAAAGACACATCAATTTTATTGCCACAATATAACACTATGACAAGAAATGGTGCAGGGGGAATGAATACTGCCGCGCGCCTTTGCCCATCGTATGTTCAGCAAGAATTGATGTCTTATTTATCAATGGCGAATATGGCAGATAAACTGACAAAATCTCATTCCGATTTGTGTATCCAACGTCGTCGTGAGCTTGAAGCCGCAATGGCATGTCATTCTGTTGCTTTGGCGTATGGTAACGAAACAACAAGTATGTTGACATCCCAACTTACTGATTATTGCGGTGCCGGGGTTGCTGGTGGTTCGGCTGAAATGGTAACACGATTTGTTAATGCTGGTAATGTTGGTGCCAGTGTTTGGGGGTGGGCTGAAAAAATAGTCAGTTTAGATTTGAATAACAAGGGCGCGAATTGGGAATCTGCGGTGGATGCCGTATTGGCAAGTTATACGAATCGTATGAATTTGGCATGTGGTGATGATTTACAATTAAATACGGTTTCTCATCCAACAACAACCAATACAACACCCAACTTACAAAATGCAGTGTCATTGGTTGCAAATGTAGCGTTTCCAACGGTTCAAAACAACAAACAGAATCCATACGAAGACCAAAGTATTTTTATGGAAGTGACTTCGATGTCTGAATTGTACGATTATGCCAGTGCTAACCAGGTTGTTCAGGCGGGGCTTACAAACAGTTCTTTGACCCAGAATTCGTTTTTGACTTCAACACAAATGGATCAAATGCAAAAGGCATATAAACGCGGGACCAAGGTGTTTATTATCCGCGATAGCACGCGGTGTTATACTGTGCCTGTTGCAACTTTGACTCAATCTGAAACTTCGTTGGTTGCGAATGCTTTTGCAAATTGTGTCAGCAGATAAGTTTTGAAATTAAAAAAAAGCGCCTGTTGGCGCTTTTTTATTGGGAAAAATTTAATCGCCTCGCTTGAAACTTGTGTATTTTTTTGATATAATTCATGCTATGAAAGTATCGCGAAGGGGATTTTTAAAAACGGTAAGTTTTTCTGCTTTGGTTATCGGGCTTGCACCACGTGTGGTTTTTGCTGCTCCAAATGTATTGCGTTCAATGCGAACAGGATTGCAACCGGGTGGCAAAACAAGATTGGTAATCGAAACAGCATCTCGCCCATCTTACACATTGTCTTATGGTGATAAACAATTGATTGTTAACTTGTCTAATACAAATGGCAAGTCGGATATTTCTGCAAAATTGGCAAACGGAACACTGATAAAAAGGGTTACACAAATTCAAGAAGGTTCTGTATTAAAAGTTGTTGCAACTTTGTCTTCTGCGATAGATGCAATTGATAAAAAGCAAATAATGCTTTTGGAACCAAATGGCGATAATGATTATCGTCTTGTTATTGATTTTGTTGCCGGAACGGGTAAGGGGATAACCGAAACCGCAACAGCAAGGGCGGCAACAACACAACCAACAAAAGAAACCAAAACAAATGCTAACTCAACAAATAATAATAAACATATAATTGTTATTGACCCTGGACATGGTGGCAAAGATCCAGGATGTATTGGAAAAGGCGGAACCAAAGAAAAAACAGTTGTATTATCTGTTGCGAAAAAATTAAAAAACTCACTGGATGCTGCGGGTTATAAAACATTTTTAACGCGTTCAAACGATAATTTCTTGAAATTGGCAGAACGTGCGGAATTTGCGGAAAAGAAAAAGGCAGATTTATTCATATCTTTGCATGCTAATGCTAACCCAAGCCGTAATGTAAAGGGCTTTTCTGTTTACACTTTGTCAGAAAAAGCATCGGACGAAGAAGCGCAAAAATTGGCGGAATCTGAAAATGCCGTGGACAAAATTGATGTCAGTGGTTTTGAACAATTTTCTAAGGATATTCGTGTCGCTTTGTCATCGTTACAGCAACATGCGGTTGCTGAACTAAGCGAAGAATACGCAACCAGTTGCGCTAAATCATTAAATCGTGCATCCATAGAACAACAAAAGGGGCCATCTGTTCGTCATGCGCCTTTTGCTGTGTTGCGTTCAACTGTACCGGGTGCATTGATTGAATTGGGGCATTTGTCCAATAAAAATGAAGAAAACCTTTTGAAATCAGATTCTCATCAAAATAAATTGGTTGCTGCGATTGTTAAATCAATAAATTCATATGATTTTGATGTATAAAAAAGAACCGCGACAATCGCGGTTTTCTTTATTTCGTCTTTATAGAAGCATCGTGTACATTATATACATCGCCTTTATACATAACATTTAACTGTTTGTTTGAATTTTCGTTCATTCTTAATCCTGTTTTGCCTGGTTGTTCCATTGTCATTTGCAGATAATATGTTTTATTTCCCTGCCCAACACCGAATGAAGGGGAAGTTATTTTTTCTGTGGACAAACAGGCCGTATCATCGCCGATGTGCAAAAACTTATTAGATTCGCACACGAATTTGTTTTCGGTCCATTGTGCATAAAGAGTTTTATTTCCTAATGATGTCCAGCGAGTAATGGTTCCGCTTACCATTTCTTCTGGCGCACAAGAAGAATTATTAACGCACCAACCATCAAAAGTATAATCTTCTTTTGTCAAAGATGGTAATCGTATTTCTGTGTCTTCAACAGTGAAGGTGGCTGCCAAACCTGGCAATGCCTGTCCCCCATCTACATATGTAATATTATATTGTCTGGGGACACATGTCGTTCCTGTGGCAGAATCTTGGTCTTTGTATCCGGTCGGGCACGATGTAAATGTCCATTGTGCATATAAATCAATATCATCAAGAGTTGTTGTTGGGTCAATTACAAAGGACTTTACTGGCGAAGCGCAATTATCGCTTCCTATGCACCAGCCATCAAATCTGTACCAATCACGCACAGGTTCGCTGATTGTAATCAAAGAACTTTTTACCGTATAAGATGTCGGATGAATTGCATTATCTTCCCAATCTGCGTCATTCATATTATGGTAATTTATAGTATATGTATTAAGCAGGCAAGAAAGAGAATTTTTCGTATATCCGCGTTCGCATTCAAAAGTCATCTTTGTTGTGCATTCACTGATAGATATACCAGAACCGTAGTGTATTAAACCATTTGAAAGCCCTGTAAATTCACAAGTTGCATTATCTGGACATACTACATTACAATCATAATAACAATCTGTTGCTTGTGTTGCTGTCCATGCATCCGAAGTAAATGGTGATTCACAATTTGAACATTGCCCGTTGTTTAAATATTGTCCAGCAGGGCATTCCGAAGCATTCCATTTTGCATAGAATGTGATATTGCCAGATGTCCCTGATGGAATATTCCGCGTTAAAGCACAATTTTCTGTCAAATTTGCATCATCACACCAACCAACAAATTCAAAGTGTGCTTTGGCTGATGGATTGTTTGTCGGAACATTTTCAACAGGTGTCTGTGAAGCGAGATATTTATTTGGTATCAAATTGCTTAATATCGTTCCATCTTTTTCTTTGTAAGTAATGGTGTATTCTTTTTCTGTCCAATTCGCAGTACATGTTGAATTATCGGTAATGTTCCACTTTGAACTGCTTGATGGATCAAAACCATTTGTACAACTCCAAGAAGATATAGTGTAATTATCTTTCTCGCATACAGAAGAATCTAAAACATATTCTCTGTTATAATATACTGTAACTGTATCATTGGATGCGGTCAAAGTTCCACCATTACAATCATATGTTAAATTATAAGGATTTGGACTCCATTTTGCAGTACATTCCATATCGCTATCAAAAATATAACTAGCAATTGTTCCTTCGTCTTGATAGTCGCTTTCAAAAGGTTCGCCATTTTCATCCGTTGCTGTGCAGTGCCATTTATCAAATGTGTGCCCAGTCGCAGTAAACCCATTGGGGTTCAATGTTACCGGTTGCTCATATCCTGCTTCTTGATAATTCATCGTGCCACCATCACCTTCGTCACCACGCATAAATCTGATTTTGTACACAGTTGCTTCCCATTTAGAATAAAATACTTTTGACCCATAATCTTCTGCAGAAATTTCTGTGACGGCTTCATCTGTTAAATCTTGATTCGCATGCCATCCAACAAATGTATAGTGTGGTTTGTTATAATAATCTTTGATGTTTTCGGCGGTTGGCAATGTCAATCCTTCGCCATAAGTATATGAGCCAAAATCGTCAGAAAGCGCTTCTATTGATGTTTCACCGTCATAATATGTAACATTGTATGTATCTGGTTCACATTTTGTTCCAGAAGCATCAGGGTGATAATGCTCCATACAATCATATGTAACACCACAAGGCAACAACATTTCACTGTCTTCTGCGTGATAATAATTTATATTGTTTTCACCGACATAACTGTCATATGCACAATTTTCAGAATGTTCTGGACAAGTTGGTGTTGGGGGGCAGGTCGTATAACATGCCGATATATCTGTTGCGGTTGTCCCATTTGCATATGGATATAACTCATTTGTTTCTGTTGCGCAAGAATAACATGTTTGATCTACCAAATAATTATCATCTGGGCAAGATACGCGTGTCCATATTGCACAGAGTTCCCTATCGCCACCAGCTGCGGTGTAAATAGTATCAATCACAACATTGTCATTACAATTTGTCCAACCGTCAAATTGGAAATATGTCTCTGTTGGTGTTGGCAAAGGTGTAATATCACTATCTTCAACAGTATATGAAGTTACATACTCACCACCAGTATAAGTATCCGTTTTGGTTGAATCTTTGTAATATGTAATCGTATAAGTTTTTGGTTCCCATTGGGCTATAAGGATTTTATTGCCTTCCATTCCCACCACGATAGATGTAATGGGGTCGCCATTTAAATCGTCAGCATAATACCAGCCCAAGAAATTGTAATGTTCTCTTGTTAACGATGGTAATTCTTGTTCTGTTCCATAGGTATATGTTGCGGGCAAACCATAACTTGTAATTTGTTCTGATGTAAGTGGCACTTTTGGATCTGCATTGTAATCTTCTATGTCTTCGTAATATGTAATATTGTATGTTGTTGATCGCCAGTGTGCCCACAAATAAACATCACCGGTGCTTCCTGATGGTATTGTATAGGTTTGCACCAATTCGTTGTCATCACAATTGTCGTTTTCACCAACGCACCAGCCAGCAAATTCATAATGAGTGTCTTCTGATGTCGCATCGCCTGATATATCTATTTGGTCGGATTCAATGGTATAAGAAAATGTTTGAGTGTTATACCAATTACTATCAAACAATACATTGGCATTATGACTATTGTAGTGTATATCATATCTAATAGGGTCCCATTGTGCAGTGCATGTCATACCACTGTTATAATCATAACTGGTAATCGTTCCTTGGTCTGGATATTCCAGTATAACATCATTGTTACCATCATCTTTTGTTGTGCATTTCCATCCAATAAAATTATAACCAGTCCTGTTGAAAGTGTTTTGTGGCAAAGTGATATTTGTTTCTTTGTAATAAACATTTTTCGGAGTCATAGGGAAAGGAACATTATTTGCTACATTTACTGTTCCAGCATTAAAACTGATACTTGTTTTCCATCTGGCATAGTATGTTTTGTTGCCAGAAGATCCTGTTGGTATTTTTAATGTTTCGTTTGCCTCATGACAGGATGACGATTTTGGATCATTTACCCCTTCACACCATCCAGCGAATTCAAAACCTTCGCGTGCCAAGGTGTTTGGAACCGTCACATCGTGATACACGATTGTGTATGTTGTTTCCGGTTCATTGCCAGTCCAATGTCCACCATTTAATTCATATGTTATGGTGTATTCTTCTGGTTTGCATGCTGAATATTGATCAAATATCTGTGCACGGAAAAACGCATTGCTCACCATAGCAGCAGCACACCTAGGTGAACATTCACTTGCACACTCGTCTTTTGAATTAAACCCATTAATAAACACCCATGGTGTGGATAAATTACTCTGTTTTTCTTGGTTGTAAATTTGATAGTCAGTCATCTTGCACCAACAATTTTGTCCGCTGTTATCTTGGCCGTTCATTGTTGTGTCATAGTTGTTAGAATCAGGGTATTTCAAGCTAGCTGGAGGTATGTCACCACCAACGGCTGTGTTACAACTTGATTCACCATACACCCAATAAAAAGGGTTTGTCACGACAGTGGTTTTACTGTTATATCCTTCAGCAAAAAGCATTCCCCAACTTCCAAGTTTGGTTACTGACACATGCTTGGATGATTTTGTCATTACATCCCCGCCACTTGTTTTATATGCCATTAATTCTGCGCGTGAATTGATGCTTGGGTCTAAAACCGCGGTAGAAGCATTTTGCCTGTTATATCCAGCTTCGCATGCCCCAATAGAATAAGAATAATCATCGGTAAAAATGTAGGTAGGATTAGAGGTGCTACTTGATGGTACAAATGACACCCTGGCAGTCAATTGAACATTACCCGACCTGCGTGATTGTGATGGTAATTGAGTGACTGTTTCGTGCGTTTCTGTATCTTCCCATCCTTCAAAAACCCATGTTCCTGAAGTGTTGTCATCGTTTCCATTACCAGATGTCAACAAAGAAATTCCAGACAACCTTGAAATTCCTGATCTGCGTCCAGAAGACGGTTGTTGATTGTTTGTTCCGTTTGTTGTTATGGATGCTTCCGAATCATCAACATATGTGTTTAGTGCGGATAAATCTGGTGCTTCTAATATGACGGTATCTTCAACACTATATACTGTTTGGGCGGTTTTAGGCATTGATGTATCATATGTTATGGTATATAAGGTCGGTGTCCACTTTGCATGAAGTGTTTTTGTTCCGGTCATTCCAGATTGTTTGCCAATCAAAGGCGAATCGCAATTATCCACATCTTCACACCAACCAGCAAATGTATATCCTTCCTTGGAAGGTTCTGGTAACGTTATTGTGTCTGTGACAGAGTAATCAGGCATAATTTCATAGGTCGTATCTGTTTCATCGTCTTTGAACGTCAGAGTATATTTACCTTTGACACATTTTTTGAGTGATCTGTATATGGCCAAACGTTTGCCAAAAGCCGCCAAAGCATATAATGCATTTTTACATAATTCAGGACATTTATTTGCGCAACTAAACGGTTTATTGGCCTGTCCCACGGATACATAATTCGCATCCATTTCGTGTACGCCATAAGGATATTCAGTATTATTGAATCGATGTTCGTATCCGGTTAGTTTGCACCAACAATTTTCGCCATAGTTTTCTGTATCTATTTCTTCGGCTATGGGAGCAAGATATCCAAAATCGCTACATGGATAACCGTCTTTGGCAGTACTTGGTATGGGTTCTGTTGTAGAACAAAAAGCATCGCCCCAAAGTGAACGACCTTGGGAACTAAAATTAGCATGCCAATCCCAATTTTGACCTTTTTGTCTGCCGTTGATTTGAGTAACAGCACCGTGTTGTTCGCAATAAGCAACTTCCCATGAGGCACCAGAACGACCTGTAAAACGAGAATAAAACGGGTTAACCTGGGGTTCGTAACCTTCTTCGCATTCTGTTGAACAAGATACCGTTCCATCATTATTGTATATAACTTTCAATCCAGTTTCACAACCAGAACGTTCCCATTGTGCATAAAGAGTTTTTTCACCAGACCAACCAGTTTGAACACTGCCTGGAACCAATGGATTAGAACATGTTTCAGCCCCAACACACCAACCTTTAAAAATAAATCCTGTTCTTTCTAGTGCTTCTTTTAATGTGACAGAACCAGAATAGTAGACATAATCTATGATATCTAATTCGCCACTTTCTGTTTTGTCATAATATGTAATCTTGTTTTCAATAGATTTACATTCTTTTACCGAATCGTATATGGTTGCACGTAAATTCTGAGCATAAAATCTAGAAGCTGGATCTGGATCAAGTTTTGTACGGGTCCCTACATATGAACAATATTTTGCACATGAATTTTCGCAATCATCGCCCATGTCGCGAAGATATACATAATTAGCATCTATTCTTTGAAAAGGTGCAGTCCAAGCGCGCGATACAGTTGAATAACGTTGATGTTCTGTTGCCTGACACCAACAATGTGTCCCCCCTGGCGTAGTGGTGTTAATAGTTTCAGCCATCGGTTGACGTGGATACTGTGCAGCACAAGGGGCGTTTTCATTTGCAGGATTCGTTGGTGCGGTTGTTGAACAATATGCACGTCCTTTGATACGAAAATCTTGAAAATAAGATGTCCATGAACCATCACCTTCGGATACGGGGGTGCTTACCTGGGTGAAACTGGTGTTGTTTGATATCCCGATTCCACAATCAGTTAAATGTCTTTGAAACACATTTTCTTGGGGTGTTGTTCCACTCGGACAATTTGTTACGGCATGCGCATTTGACAATCCAAACATCAACAAAACCGCAAAAAATGCAGTTTTCAAAATCTTTGAAAAACGCATAAAACCAGGCACTTTTACCCCTTTCCTTTACATTCTATTATTTATCTTAGAAAAAAATTGTGTATTAAAGCAAGTGTTTTTTTAATTATAATTTGTTGCTTTTATCTTTTTAATATATATAATCACTAAATCATACGGAGATGTGGCAGAGCTGGTTGAATGCGCGCGACTCGAAATCGCGTATACGGGCAACCGTATCGGGGGTTCGAACCCCTCCATCTCCGCCATGAATAAAAAAGCCCCAAAAAAAGGTGTGTTTTTTTTATTCATCGTGTATGGTCAAGGAGTTGGGCGCTACAACGAAGTTGTCTGGGGTCGGGACGGAGCGAAGCGGAGTGAAAGGGGCCCACGAACGCAGAGAGTGGGAATTTACAGCCCCTCCATCTCCGCCAGGGTAAAAATTACAAGTTTTTATTAGTTTTTCTTCTTAATCTTTTCATAAAGTTTTGATTCTGGTAAATCCCGAAATGTTAAATACCACGTTTGTTCATTTTTGTTTTTTGCCTTTGCATGCTTTTGCATTTCTTTTGCTGTTTTTGGTGATGGCTCTATAACTGGTTCACCAGGTATCCAATCAGCCGGTGTAGATAATCCGCAGGCATCGTTTGTCTGTAATGCAATTAAAATTCTTAATATTTCTCTTATGTTTCTGCCGACTGTTTGTGGATAATATAAAATTGTTCTAATAATTCCATGCGGGTCAATTATAAATACCGCGCGGACTGTCTTGGTATCAGAAGTGTTCGGATGAATCATACCGTATAATTTTGATACATTTAAATCCATATCTGCAATTACAGGAAAAGTTATTTCAACATTTTTCCAATCTTTGAAATCTATCTCATTATATATAGAACGAAACCAAGCAAGATGCGAAGATATCCCACCCACAGATAATCCAATCAAACTAGTATTTAATTTTTGAAATTCTTGCATCAAAGATTGAAAAGATAAAAATTCTGTGGTGCATACTGGGGTAAAGTCCATTGGATGCGAAAACAAAACAACCCAACGACCAACAAAATCATCGGGAAAATGTATTTGTCCATTGGTTGTATTTGCAATAAATTTTGGTGCAACATCACCAATTAAAGGTAAAGTATAACTATCTTCGTGCATAGTAAATCCTTTTTGATATTGTAAATATTGCCAGTAAATCTGCGTGATTTTAATAAGACAGTTTTCTTAGATAATAAAATGCTTTATTTTTTGTAAAATATGGTATTATATTGTTGAAACAATAAAAGGTGTTTATTATGAAACGTTCAGATATTATAAGAACAATCCAGGTGCAATTCAAAAATATGCGCACTGGGGACGCAATGACTGTGTTGGATACTGTTATGGACGAAATGATTTCTGCAATTGCAAATGATGACAGAATTGAAATTCGTGGTTTTGGCTCGTTTCAGATGCGTAAACACTCTACAAAAAACGGATATAACCCAACGACTGGTGAAACAATGATAGTGCCTGCGGGAAAAACTATATTGTTTAAACCAAGTCGCGATTTAACCAAGAAAATGAATGGATAATACAAATGTCTGCTGGAATAAAAAATCATAATCGTGATAGATATGAACGCGTGCGTCGCTTGATGTGGATTAAATGCGAAGCATGTGGTCGTTTGGTGTTCTTTAAAGATTATAAAAACAATCATTATGTTTGTCCGAAATGCAATCGTGCATTTATAATGAATCCAAAGCAAAGATTTGATTTGCTGTTTGATGACGTAGATTGGCAAAAATTTGATTTTGTTATGCCAAGTGATGACCCGCTTAATTTTACAGACAGGGTTTCATACAAAGAAAGATTGGCAGAGGCGCGCGAAGACACAGGAACCAAAGACGCTATTTCAACCGCAGACGGCAAAATAGGGGGAATGCCCGCAACAATTTGTGTAATGAATGGTGATTTTATGATGGGTTCAATGGGGCGTGCGGCAGGCGATGCTATAATCGCCAGTATTGAACATGCAATTGAGTTAAAGAATCCGTTTATTATGGTGACATGCAGTGGCGGTGCACGTATGCAGGAAAACATTCTTTCGTTAATGCAGATGGCGCGAACAACGGTTGCTGTGAATAAATTGCATGAAAACAAATTACCGTACATTGTGATTTTAACAGACCCGACTTTTGGTGGTGTGACGGCTTCGTTTGCAATGTTGGGCGATATTCATATTGCAGAACGCGGTGCGCGTATCGGGTTTGCTGGTCGTCGTGTTATTGAACAGAATATACATGAAAAATTACCGTCTAATTTCCAAACGGCAGATTATTTATATGATCATGGTATGGTGGATATTGTCGCAGACCGTTCGGAGTTAAAAGCAAATCTGGAAAGAATTTTATCTGTTTTAACAAAACAACCTTGTGAACCAAAAGTGATAGATATTAAAACACCAAAATTTGATACACCAAAAAAATCAAGAGATATGGGTAAAACTCCTGAATACGACCGTGTGCTGTTGGCGCGCAATGAAAACAGACCACATTTGTTGGATTATGTGAACGGTATTGTGGACAAATGGACATACCTTGCGGGAGACAGATGCTTTGCAGAAGATGCGGCAATGTGTGGCGGTATTGGATACTGGTATGGTATTCCTGCTGTAATTCTTGGTCAGGAAAAAGGGCGCACCATAGAAACTCGTCAAAAGCACAGATTTGGTATGCCGAATCCCGAAGGGTACAGAAAGGCGCAAAGATTGATGAAATTGGCAGAGAAATTCAATTTACCAATAATTTCTTTGTTTGATACTGCGGGCGCATTTGCTGGCGGTGCGGCGGAAGAACGCGGGCAATCCCAGGCAGTAGCATCAACAATAGCGATGGGTTTAAGTGTTAAAACACCGTATGTTGCTATAAATGTGGGCGAAGGTGGTTCTGGGGGCGCAATCGCGATTGGAACGGGGGACAAAGTGTTTATGTTGGAAAATGCTATTTATTCCGTAATTGCGCCTGAATCTTGTGCAAGTATTTTGTGGAAAGACAATAAATTCAAAGCCCAGGCGGCAACAGCACTCAAATTGACTGCGCGAGATATGGAATCTTTAAATGTTATTGATAAAATCATCAGTGAACCTGCTGGTGGGGCACACAAAGATTGGCAAACAACAATGGAAATGGTTGGAAAAACTGTGGCAGAAGCGATTAAAGAATTGCAAGAAGTGCCTGTTGAAGAATTGGTTCCAAATCGTGTTAAAAAGTTTTTAGCAATGACACGCGATGTCGAAATATTCCAACCTGACCATATAAGTGAAGAAAAACAAGTATAAAAATAAAACCGACTTTTGTCGGTTTAATTTTTGTGGCGGAGCGTATAGGACTCGAACCTATGGACCGCTAAAACACGGTCACGGATTAGCAATCCGCTGCATTACCACTCTGCCAACGCTCCAGCTTGAGGGGTATTATATATAAACCATTTAACAAATGCAAGGGTGTTTTTCAGATTTTTTATAAAAAAATCACAAAAAAGATGAAAAACCTATTGACAAATCGGTGTTTTTTTATTATATTACGATTATCTTGGTTCCCTGAATAGCGGGGCGGGCTGTCGAAAAACTTTCTGATAAGCCGGGATGTTTGTCTGATCAAATGTCCGAATGTACATCGCAACGTTTTGTTTGTTGTCGATGAACCAATCTCAAAAAACAAAGTGTTTTATGTGGGTTTATGCGGTCTTTTTGGGCGTATTTATCTATTATTCAATGCTATGATAACCAAAGGAGAACCAAATGAAACAAAGAAAATTTTTGAAAAATTTACCGTTTGAAGTTAAGGCATTCGTTACAACAGTGCTGTTCGGTGCATTAAGTATGCACGGTAGTCAAACTGATAAAAATCAAAAAGAACAAGACCACAAAAGCACCGCTAAGTTTTTTTCGTTTGATATTATGCCACGCATAGATTTTTCTAATACATATGCTATGGCTGCGCCTTTGACAAACAAAAATATAAAACCAGTAAATCAAATTAATCAAAATTTGTTTGTTTATAATTACAACACAAAAGATACCTTGGCAAACCCAATGTTGAACGAAATCAAAAACGAAGTTGAAACCAAAGACAAATCTGAAAAAACAGACATTTCTAAATCTGTAAATAAAAATGAAAAAGTTGTGTTTGATGAAAGATATGGTGTAAAAATTGTTCTTGGCAAAAAAACTGTGAAATATATTTATCAAGACGGTACTGTTGAAATTCGTCAAGGTGGAACATTGCCTTGGCGTAACAAAAATCCAGGCGCAATTAGAAAAAGCGAAATGTCTGTTGGTACGGCTAACAAGTTTGCTGTGTTCCCATCAGAAGAGGTTGGTTTTGAAGCTTTGCGTGCATTGTTGCGTGGTGAAAATTATCGTAATTTAACACTTAAATCTGCTGTGTTTAAATATGCTCCACCACACGAAAATGACACAAGAAAGTATCAATCAGACATCAAAAGATTGACAGGTCTTGATTTGAATAGAAAATTGTGTGATTTAAACGAAGAAGAATTTGAACGCGTGGTTAAAACAATTAAACAAATCGAAGGTTGGGTTCCTGGTAAACTTACCAGAACTGAAGCACCAAGCATTACTGATACATTGGCAAAAGCCATGCAATATACCAGATAAAAAAAACCGGCGAATTGCCGGTTTTTTATTTTTTTATAAACATTATGTTTGCATTATTGTTTTTGTTCTATTATTATCATCACCAGACGAAAGGATTTTATAATGCAGATAAGATTATTTAATACAATGACTCGTAAAGTGGAAGAATTCAAACCACTTATTCCAAATCATGTTGGCTTTTATTCTTGTGGCCCAACAGTGTATCATTATGCACATCTTGGAAATATGCGCACAATGGTTGGTAACGATTTATTAAAACGCATGTTTTTGGCGAATGGTTTTGTTGTTCATCATGTTATGAATATTACAGATGTGGGACATTTAACAAACGAAGACGATGATTCTGGCGAAGACAAAATGGAAAAGGGCGCTGCGCGTGACCATAAATCTGTATGGGATATTGCAAAGTTTTATTTGGATGAATTTTTGCGCGACAGTGATGATTTGAATATCATGCGTCCAACAGATATGCCACGTGCAACGGAATACATAAACGAACAAATAGAATTAATTCAAAAACTTGAAGAACTTGGGTACACATACGAAATACCAAACGACGGTATTTATTATGATACTTCTAAATTTGTCGATTATGGTGCATTAACGGGCGGAACATTGGCAGGGCAACGGGCGGGCGCACGTGTTGAATATAATGATGCGAAACGCAATCCAACAGATTTTGCATTATGGAAATATTCGCCAAAAGATGTCCAGCGCCAGATGGAATGGGACAGTCCTTGGGGGGTTGGGTTCCCTGGCTGGCACACGGAATGCTGTGTTATGAGTATGAAGTTATTGGGAAACCATTTTGATATTCACACAGGTGGCGAAGATTTGTCGCGTGTCCACCACACAAACGAAATCGCACAAAGTGAACCAATTGTTGGTAAACCTTGGGTTAATTATTGGATACATTTCAGTTTTCTGCTGGATAAAAGTGGTGACAAAATGGCAAAGTCCAAAGGGGAATTTTTGGGTATGAATGCTGTTCGTGCGCGTAATATCGACCCGATAATTTATCGTTATTGGATTGTTTTGGGGCATTATCAATCACAACTTGCATTTTCTTTCGAAGCGCTGGAATCTGCCGCGGCGGGGTATAAAAACCTTGTTCGTAAAATTGCTGATTTGATGAACAATAAATCTGGCGATGTGGATAAAGATTTGTATCAACAATGGCACGATAAATTACTGGCCCCAGTATCAGACAACCTTAAAACAGCGGAATCTTTGGTTGTTTTCCAAGATTTGTTGAAAGATAGCGCGGTCAATTCGGCAACTAAATTGGCTTTGATTGAATTTGTTGATGATTTATTGGGGTTAAAATTTGTCGAAAACGCGAAAAAGTTGATTGATGCAGAATCTGTTAAGGCACCAGATGAAATTGAAGATTTAGCGCAAAAACGATTGATGGCGAAAAAATCGCGTGATTTTGCAACCGCAGACGATTTGCGTAATCAAATTGATGCAGCCGGCTGGACAGTTATGGATACCCAGGATGGGTTTAAGTTGATAAAAAAATTATAAAAAAAACTGCTTGAATATAGTGTATTTTGTGATATATTATAGCGGTCTTAACCAAAGGGAAAATCCATGAACTATCCATATATGCCTAAATCTACCGCACTATGGTTGATTGAAAATACTGCGTTAACATTTGAACAAATTGGCGAATTCTGCGGTTTACACGAATTAGAAGTTAAAAATATTGCTGATGCAGAATCTAATAAAATGCAGGGCTTAAACCCGATTATCAGTGGTCAGGTTACTCGTGAAGATATTGAAAGATGTGAGAACGACCCATCTGCACGCCTTACCTTACGCGAAGCGATTATCGAAGCGCAAAAAAAACAAAACAAAAAGGGTGTTGGTTATACACCAAAACTTCATCGTCAAAATCGTTTGGGGGGTATTTTGTGGATTTTAAAGAATTATCCTGAATTATCGGACGGTCAGGTTGCAAGATTAATGCGAAGCACGAATCCAACAGTTAAATCTATACGCGATAAAACTCATAAGTCGTATTCGCTGATTCAAATTCAAAGCCCGATTGTATTGGGTTTGGTTTCTGAATCTGCTGTGCGTGATGCTGTGAACAAGGCACAACACAAATCTGGCAAATAATACATTTAATGTTTTACCCCTAAATAAATCAAAGGTTTTTTCATGGCTAAAAAACTAGATGAAGCAACAAGATTATTGATAGATTCTCTGCCGGAAAGTTTGAAAGAATTAGCGTTATCTTCATGCGAAGTTGGCTATCTTTCCCAGATGGATCTTGATAACGCTTTCCAATCAGACGAAGTTCCGGACGAAGAACAAGATGAAGTCGTTGATTTCTTTAAGCAAGATTTGGGACTGGAAGTTCTGGAAACAGACAGTACCAGATTTACCAGAGATATGGAAAAATATTACGAAGAAGATGAAGACAGTTATTCTCGTGATAAAACCCGTGATTTATTAAATGCTGATGCAGAACAGGTTGATGTTAATGACGAAGATTACGAACATTATGCCAAGCAATTGGAACGCAGTACAACGGGTAATTTGGTCCTTGGGATACAAGATTCTATACAATCATATTTAAAACAAATTGGGACAGTTCAGTTGTTAACTGCTGCTGGGGAAATCGCTATTGCACAACGCATAGAAGCAGCATCGCGTTTGATGGTTTACGGACTTTGCGAAAGTCCAATGACAATTCAGGCCATGCTTGATTGGTATCAACAGTTATTAAATGGTGATATTCGTCTGCGTCATATTGTTAATTTGGAAGTTATGTATTCCAGTGAATCTGAACAGAAATCATTGGCTGCATTGACAGATACATTGAAATCCAAGGGACTTGACCAGGTTGACGATTTGGATGATGATGATTTGGATGCCTTGGAAGAATCTGTATCTGATGACGACGATGACGATGATGATATGGATGATGATGATAAAAAAGAAGACGGACAGCGCGGTTCCTCTGGTGTTCCAATTCCTGTGATGGAAGATTCTTTGATGCCAATGATTACAGAATTGTTTACCAAAATTAAACGCGTTTTTTCCAGTATGCAAAAATTACAAGAAAAGCGTCTTGCGAATTTACTGGTTTCTTCTAAACCAGATGAGGTCTTAGAAAAAAAATATAATAAATTGCGTTTGGAATTATTTGAATATGTCGGAAAAATTCGCCTTAATGACGACAGAATCGCAGAAATTATGGAAAAATTGACCAAACGCGATCAATTGTTGATGGGACTAGAAGGCAAAATGTTGCGTCTTGCTTTGTCTTGCAAGGTTAAGCGTGAAGAATTTTTGGCTGAATATGTTGGAAATGAGTTAAACCGTAATTGGGTTAAAAAATTAGCAAAAAACAAAAGCGCCGCATGGCAAAATTTTGCCACTAAACACCAGGCAGATGTCCTTAAAATCCAGGAAGATATCACAGCCATAGCCAAAGAAACAGGTCAACCAACATCTGAATATAAAAAGGTTGTGGAATTGGTTCGTCGCGGACAGGCAGAAGCCGCACGCGCAAAACGCGAAATGATAGAAGCCAATTTGCGTCTTGTTATAAAATTTGCCAAGAAATCAAGCAATCGTGGTTTGGGGCTGGACTTTTCTGACTTGGTTCAAGATGGAAATATTGGCTTGATGAAGGCGGTTGATAAATTTGATTATCGCTTGGGTAATAAATTTTCTACATACGCAACAAATTGGATTCAACAGGGTATTTCGCGCAGTATTGCAGACCAAGCACGCACAATTCGTATCCCTGTGCATATGATTGATAATATACACAAAATTCAACGCGCTTCGCGTCAATTTATGCATAAATACGGTCGTCAACCAACTGCCGAAGAATTGTCAAAGATTATTTATTTGCCAGTCGAAAAGATTCACAAGGCATTAAAAGTGAACCTTAAACCAATGTCTTTGGATGCACCGGTTGGCACAGAAGATGACAGTTCGCGCAGCGAAATTATTGCCGATGAAACAGCGAAAAACCCGTTTACATCGGCTGCACAAAAGAATTTGCGCAAAATTGTTACCCAGATTTTATCTGAATTGGATCCAAAAGAAGAAACGGTCTTGCGTCAAAGATTTGGTATGTCGACCAATAAAACCAGCACTTTGGAAGAGGTTGGTGAATACATCGGTGTAACGCGTGAACGTATTCGTCAGATTGAACAAAAGGCGCTTAATAAATTAAAGCACCCAACACGCGCGCGCAAATTGCGCAGTTTCTTGGAAGATTAAAAATGAAAAAAACAGTATTGTTCTGCACTGGGGAATCGGGCAGTGGAAAATCTTATTT
>CACXVH010000010.1 GCA_902771095.1 uncultured Pseudomonadota bacterium | reverse complement strand
GGAATTGGCGGAAGAAAACGCAATGTCCGAAGTTGCGGGGGTAAAAAAAATTACTTCCCAGGTTTATGAAAACAGCGCCTTTGTTATGTCTGAATTTAATCTGGGTGTAAATGTTGATGACAAAGCAAACGAAGTAAAAGCGAAAATAGACGGTCTGGCTAATGAGTTTCCAGATGATTTAAAACAACCTGTGATTGCAAAATTAAACCCGTTGCAGACACCTGTGCTGGATATTGTTATTCATGGTGGCGACCCAAAAGATGTTGAAAAATATATTACTGATTCACTTTCTAATAAAATAACCGCAATCAAAGGTATTGCATCTGTTAATACTTTTGGTGGTCGTCAGCGCGCTGTCCGTATCGCTATGGACCCAGATTTAATGGCTGCACGCGGCGCAACAATTACAGATATAGTATCTGCAATCGCGATGCGAAATTTAAATGTCCCAGGCGGAAAAATCGAAACAGATATCAATTCTGAAAATGTTAGATTTGTGGGCGAATTCAAAAGTGTTGATGAAATCGCGAATCTGGAAATCACAACTGTCGAAGGTGAAACTTTTAAATTATCAGATATCGCGTCTGTAAATGACGCAATGCGCGATATAGAAAAAGGCGCATTTTATAACGGAGAAAATGTTGTAATTATGTCCGTGATAAAAGCCAGCGATGGTAATGCAATTAAAATATCAAAAGCACTGCGTAAAAATATGCCAGAATTGGAATCTGATTTGAAATCGCATTTCCCAGATGCCACAATGCAGATAGTATCTGATTCTTCAACCCATGTTTCCGAAGACACAACCAGCACTATTTATGGTATTATTTTGGGTGTCTTGTTCACTGTTTTGGTATTGTTAGCGTTTACACGCAATTGGCGTTCTACCATCATCGCGGGGGTTGTGATTCCTGCATCATTGCTTTCTGGATTTTTCCTTATGAATGGTTCCGGTTTTACGATTAACGCAATGACACTTTTGGCATATGCAACTGCACTTGGAACATTGGTATCAAATGCTATCATTTTAATTGAATCTGCACTAGTTGAATTGCGTGCTGGCAAAACCCCAGAAGTTGCCGCAGAAGATGGAACCCGTAAGGTTGCAATACCAGTATTGGCAGGTGTCGGAACAAATGTGGTGGTGTTTTTACCACTTGCCTTTATGGGCGGGATTGCAGGGCAATTTATGTTGCAATTTGGATTGACCGTTGTGTATCTGACTTTGTTGTCTTTGCTATTTTCTTTTACTTTAACACCGATGATGATTGCAAAGTTGTTAAGATTAACCAACAAAGATAAAAAGGAAGAAAATCAAAATACCAAAGAAATAAAAAAACAAGATAATTCTTCGCGTATGCACAAATGGTATGAATATCAATCACAACATTCGTGGTTGGTTGTTGGTGGCGCATTGGTCGCGCTAATATTATCATCACAATTGATGAATTTTGTCGGTAATGAATTTTCTCCGTCCACAGACGCAAATGAAATCACAATTACTGCGCGCGCACCGATGGGCAGTGTTTATGCAAAATCTGAATCTATTGCCAAAGAAATAGATGCGCGTTTAAAACAATTTCCAGAAATTGAATCTACCACAATAAAAATCGGTGACAAAGGTTTACAAAATCTAAGTATCAAGGTGTCTTTGGTTGATGTTTCAAAACGCAATATCTCTGATAAAAAATTGGCACAAAAAATATTACCAACTTTATCAGACATTACTGACGCAGAAATCCAAATTCGTGCTGGCGAAAATATCAGCAGTTCCGCAATAAGTTCTGATATGGTTTTGAATATTTATGGTGAAGATGACGCAAAACGCGAAAGTTATGCAAATCAAATTATTGATGCTGTTAATCAAATAGACGAAGTTCAAAGTGCTGTTATGGCACAACAAACACCTGCTAATGAAATTCGTTTTATACCGGACGATGAAAAGATGAATTTTTGGGGTGTAAAAAATGCTATGGCTGGTTCTACACTTCGAACTGCTTTGTTTGGAAACGATACTTATAAATACAAAGAAAAAGGTGATGAATATCCAATTATCTTGGAATTTGAAAAGCAATTCAAAAAACAATCTATGTTCGACAGTGTTTATGTTAATTCTCACAAAGGTATGGTGGCGCTTTCTCAACTGGGGCAACTGGAAGATGTCCCTGCAACATCAAATATTTATCGTGTGGATAAAAATCGCGTAACAGAAATAGATATAAATATCGGAAAATCAACAATTGGACCGGTACAAAATAAAATTCAAACCTACCTGGATACAATAGATTGGGAATCGGGATATGGCGCATCCTTTGCTGGTATGTCTGAAATTCAATCAGAAACCACAGGTGAAATTGCCCAGGCATTTTTATTGGCAACCATATTAACATTTATGTTGTTGGCGGCAATTATGAATTCTTTTATACATCCGTTCACAATCGCAACATCTATTATCACCAGTTTTACAGGTGTGTTCATAGTCCTGTTTTTATCAGGCGCATCTTTAAATGTTGGTGCAATGATGGCATTTATTATGTTGGTTGGTTTGGTGGTTAATAATAACATATTGGTATTGGAACCAACAGTTGCGCGCGTTCAACGCGGTGAAGATGCTAAAAAAGTATTATGGGCTGAATTAATGGATAAAAAGCGCATGATTTGGATGACAACTATCGCGGTTGTTGCCGGTATGATTCCTCAATTATGGTCTAATGATGGTATGAAGGTTGCAATGGGTGCCGTTATGATTGGTGGTATGTGCGCGTCTTTGTTATGGACATTTACATTGACACCGGCTATATTCTTTATCATGGAAAAGTTGCGTAAAAAATTAAACGGTTCAAAATAAACAGGATTAAATATGTTGCAAAAAAAAGATATAGTTGTTTTTGATTTTGACGGCACATTATCTGCCAGTGATTCAAATCTTGAATTTTTCAAATATTGTTTTAAACATTCAATTCGACCATGGTTATTCTTGCCGTTTGTAATTGCTGGAATTATTGGGGCGCGTCTTAATCACGGCGGTCTTTGGTGGCGTGAAACTATTCGTGATTTCATCACACCAAAAATGGTTCGCGATTTCGCCAAAGATTGTATAAAGATACACAAAAAAAATCGCTTTGGCTGGGCAGCAGAACAAGTTGCCAAGGAAAAAGCCGCTGGGAATAAAGTTGTGTTGATTTCTGCCAGTCCTGATTATTTAATTCCAGAATTGGTTGATGATATGAAATTTGATGCGATTATGTGTTCAAAAATGAACAAAGAAAGACCATGGAAATACGAATTTTTGTGTTGGGGAAAAAATAAAGTTATCGCATTGGATAATTGGGCGCGTGAAAAAAAATATATTCCAAATGTGGTTCGTGCTTATTCGGACAGCAAATACGATATGCCAATAATGGAAATCGCAAAAGAACAGGTCTGGATAGACAACAAAACAGGTTTAAGAAAATAATTTGAAAAAAGCCGGTAAACACCGACTTTTTTATATAATTAAAGTAATTTATTAAATAAAAATTCCCGGCTTTTTCGTTAATTTTTTTGATATATTTTTGCCGGGAATTATATATTAATCAAGGAACGATTTTGCCTGGTTTAACAACTTTATTACAGATTCAATATCGCCCATATCAAGTGCAGATATTTCAACATCTTTTTTCCCGGTATTTGCCGGTGTTTTCGCAATATTTTTTTCCGCGTTAAAAGTCCCATTATGCAGAATCTTTTTCACACCGGCAATTGTCATCCCTTTGTCATAAAGCAACGATTTTATCGCTTCTATTTTTTCAACTGTATCACCGCGATAATACCGGCGATTACCAGCGCCAGTCACCGGACGAATCGCACCAGGAAATTGTTTTTCCCAATACCGCAAAGTATAGGCAGGCACATCAAGTCGTTTTACGACTTCATTAATTGGTATAAAATATTCACCATTGTTTGACATGCCTGTTTAACCTTTATTCTGTGACCTCGGCTTCTGTGACAGTTTCGGTTTCGTTTTCTTCATCTGCCTTTTCAATTGCGATTGCAGATACAACTTTTTCGCCTTCGGCGGTTCTGAATAATGTCACACCCGCTGTTGAACGACCCGCGATACGAACATCCGATGCCGGTGTTCTGATGATTTTTCCGCCGTTTGTCACCATCATAATATCTTGGTCATCAGTCACAGGGAAAGACCCAGCCACAGCGGTATTTTTACCACCCAATTTAATATTGGTAAATCCGTTTCCACCACGATGGGTAAGGCGATATTCATAAGAAGATGTGCGTTTTCCAAATCCATTTTCAGAAATTGTTAAAATGAATTCTTCGGTTAATGCCATCTTTGCCATTTGTTCATCAGATAACACCAATGTTGTGTTTTCTTCGTCTGCATCCGCTTCTTCTTCAATACCTGTTGCGGCGCGACGCAAAGCACGACTTTGCTTCACATACGCAGCACGCACCACAGAATCAGATTCGCCATGATTCAACATCGCCATACCAATGATATGGTCATCTTTCTGTAATGAAAGTCCGCGCACACCCGTTGAATTACGACCCGCAAATATACGGATTTCTGGAACAGCAAATCTTATACAACGTCCGCGATATGTTGATAAAAATACATCTTGGTCTTCGGTGCAAGGAAGAACAGAAATCAAAGAATCCCCTTCGTCTAATTTCATTGCAATCTTTCCATTCGCGCGAATTGAATCAAAATCAGACATACGATTTCTGCGCACTGTGCCAGATGCAGTTGCGAACATAAGGAAGTGTTCTTTGCCAGATTCTGCTACGCGTTTAACCTCTTCTTCGGGAACCGGCAAAATCGCTGTTATTGTTTCACCTTCGGTCAATGGTAAAAGATTTACCAATGGACGACCCTTACCCGCCGCCGATGCTTCTGGTAATTTATATGTCTTTAATTTATAACACAAACCTTTTGACGAGAAGAATAACAAAGGTGTATGCGTATTCGCAACAAACACATTTACAACATAATCATCTTCTTTGGTTGTCATCGCATTGCGTCCCTTGCCGCCGCGTTTTTGCGCACGATATGTATCCAACGCAACACGTTTGATATATCCAGTATTTGATACAGTCACAACCATATCTTCACGTGCAATTAAATCTTCGATATCAATGTCGATTTCTGCATCGGAAATTTCACTGCGTCTTGGTTGCGCCCAATTATCACGCACAGCCGTTGTTTCTTCGCGAATAATTTGCACTATGCGTTCATGACTGCCAAGTATTGCTAATAAATCTTTGATAACAGCACCAAGTTCTGTTAAATCATTATGAATCTTATCGCGTTCCAAACCTGTTAAACGATGTAATTGCAATTCAAGAATTGCTTTGGCTTGGTCTTCACTCATATAGAACATGCCGTCTTTGTATTCTGTATTTGGGTCGTCAATCAAATTGATATAAGATTCAATATCAGATGCCGCCCAACCACGTGATAACAAAGCGGACTTTGCCTCATCTGGGTTTGCAGATTCTTTGATTAACTTAATCACTTCGTCCAGATTACCACAAGCAACTGATAATCCGAGTAATGTATGAGCACGATTACGCGCCTTGTTCAAATCAAATATAGTTCTTCTGCGAATAACTTCTTCGCGGAATTCGATAAACGCATCCAATACGGTGCGCACAGTAAACAACATTGGACGGCCACGATTAAGCGCCATCATATTTACCGGGAAATTAGATTGCATTTCTGTATCTTGGAACAAGTGATTCAATACTACTTCGGGCATAGTGTCGCGTTTTAATTCGATAACAACACGCAGACCTTCCTTTGACGATTCATCGCGTATATCGGTAATTCCCTCGATTTTTTTATCCTTTACCAGTTCTGCGATTTTAATAATCAATTGTGATTTGTTAATCTGATAAGGTAATTCATCAACAATAATCGCAGGATGATCGTGTATAGTTTCAAAATGTGTCTTTGAACGAACGATTATCGAACCGCGTCCAGTGGTGTGTGCCTTGTATGCGCCGGCATGCCCCATGATAATTCCACCAGTTGGAAAATCTGGTCCCGGAATAATTGAAAACAATTCATCATCAGTAATTTCTTTGTTATCGAGTATTGCCAAAATACCGTTGCAAACTTCACCCAAATTATAAGTTGGAACATTTGTAGCCATACCAACAGCAATACCAGAGCCACCATTTACCAAGAAATTTGGAAATTTAGTTGGTAAAACGATTGGTTCTTGTAATGTTCCGTCAAAGTTTGGCTGCCAATCAACAGTATCTTTGTCCAAATCTTCCATTAACGAAGCACCAAGTTTTGAAAGACGCGCCTCTGTATAACGCATGGCTGCAGGTTTATCGCCATCGCGCGAACCAAAGTTACCCTGACCCTGAACCAACATTTCACCCATCGAAAAATCCTGGGCCATACGCGCCATTGCCTCATATATAGAAGAATCCCCGTGTGGATGATAACGTCCCATAACATCACCGACAATACGCGCAGATTTAACCGTAGATTTTGTTGCAGGCGCAACATCATTCATAACATATAAAATGCGACGATGCACAGGTTTACAACCGTCCCGAACATCAGGCAATGCGCGGTCCACAATAACAGACATTGCATAGTCCAAAAAACTGGTCCGCATTTCGTGCTCAATTGGTGATTGTGGTACCTTGATTTCATTAATTTCGTTATTTGTTTCATTTATTTCAGACATTACTTTTTCCCTTGTTTTTTGATACATAAACCGTAGCAAAAAATTAACCCGCGGGTCAAGAAATAAAGCAAAAAAATCATTAAAAAAATACTGCTTAAAAACATTGACAAAAACAAACCGTGTATTATAATAACAGTAAAGAAACAAAGGGTTGTAAAAAAATGAAACCACAAAATGTATTTTTACCGTTCTGGAAATTATTTGCGGCAATTTTTGTCTGGTATTTGTTTTTAGAAGGTCTTAAAAAACTAGGATTGGTAAAAAGTAAATAAAATAGTTGCGTTTTGAAAAAACATATGATTAAATAGGGTTCAGCACTTAAAGGATTAAACAATGGCAACAAAAAGAACTTATCAACCATCAAAAACTCGTCGTGTTAAAACACATGGTTTTCGTGAAAAGATGGCAACAAAAAGCGGACGCGATGTTTTGAACCGTCGCCGTGCATGCGGTCGCAAACGTTTGGCTGTATCCGCAGTGAATTAAAAAACCGGCAAATGCCGGTTTTTTTTATTGCATTATGTTTGTGTTGATAAACAAAAACATCAATCATCAGATGGTGGTGAAAAAAGAAAATTCCTTGTTGCAACATCCCCACTAATGTAATATGCGCATAAAGTTGCGCAATCCCTAGCACAAAAGACAGCATTTGAACGATTGAGCAAATACATCCAATAAAGTGTTGTATCTGGTCCATAAAGGGTCCCGTCAATATCTTTGTACCCTGTCGCTTTACACCAACAATATTTGCCACCGTCAATAGGTGGTGTACCACGTTGCTTGGCTGAGCCAACCTGGGTACTACATCCAGACATACCATAAAGAGCGACTCCGCTTTGAAATATTATTTTCCATTCATTTCGTTGTAATTCCATATAATTTGGATTTGTTGCACAATATTCGGGACCACCACCGTTAGAAGCCTGATAACTACTATTACAATAATCTTCATTATTATATACACCTTTACCATACCGGCTAACCCCTCTATTTAAACCGAGTTGCGATACACTAAAATGTATTTGCGACCTGGCACGCCAGCCCTTAAAAGTATATCCTGTGCGTGTCGGTGCCGCGGGTATGGTTAAATCGTTTTCATCATATGTGCAAGTATTTGATGCGTTATTGCTTGTGGTTATTAGTGTATTATTATTATACCACCGCAGGTTTATCTCATTCGGTTCCCAATTTACTTCTATATTAACCGGTCCCGTGTTCGAATTAAACACATCATCACTACAAGATGCGGTCGCTGTATCTATATCTGGGTCGGTTGCAAATGCTGGAAAAATTAATAAAAAAATTGTAAAACAAATCGTCCCGATTTGTTTTGGGCTTAGCAATGAATTACATGTGTGTGTGTGTGTGTGTGTGTAGGTTTCTGCGGGTTTCAGACGATTTGTCAACTTTTGTCAAATATAAAAACATTTCTTTTCCCCTTTCTTTGTTTCGTTTTTTTATTCCCCGCCCGGGGCGGGGTTAAAAACAAGATAAACTAGATTATTACCTGTCTGCCCAATAGCAAATTACTTTCGCATGTTCTACTTCGTTTGTCATAATCTTGTGCCGCGTTGTATTGCCATCAAATGCAACCTCTACCCGCACAGTTGCTGCATTTGGCATTATTTCATGTTCAAAATATAAATCTATGCCACGCAATTTATGCGAATTGCGATAGTCAAATCCGACACTTTCTGTTGCCCATGTAGTATAAACAGCATTATTTACATGCTGATTTATATCAATGTCATCAAAACGACATGCCATAACACAACTTTTTGTTGGGATAAAATCAGGCCCCTTATCAAATTCGCGGTCCCATACACGTTCCGGAACACATTCCCAATTAGGAAAATAATCAAACAAACGAACAGGTCTGCGTGTATGCAAATCAATCAACACCCATTGAGATATTGCACGAACCCTTAATTTACCGTTTTTGTCTTTGATTTCAAAATCACGTTCAGAACGCACCGGACCACTGCTGGCCGGCCAAGTAGAATAAACCAATTCTTCTTCCACGCGTGGCATATCAATAACATCTACAAACATATGTGTCAAAACCCATGCAATATTTTTTGATGCACAATATCTTGGTCCCGCACCCAACATTTCTGCATGTGTCGTAGCCAATCCTTGCAATTTATTCATCAAAGCAACGGGACGCCAAAAGCCATAACGATCACATCGATATGTTTTTAATCTTCCGTCTTTTGTATATTTTGTTATCATTGATAACCTCTCTCGTATAAGCTAATTATTACATTTTTACAAGTTTTCAGCAACAACAAAATCAATACCGTCGCCCAATGTAATATTATTTGCGCGCGATGCAGATTTAATTAACCCGTGCAAAATTTCTGGTGTCCCACTTGGTATAGTAAGTGTTTCAAGTTTCGCACCGTTACCAACCTTGCGCTCTGTGCGAAGCCCGCGAACTGTTTTCAATATATCCAGCGCAATATTCATCGTTTCAACATCTGTGTTGTATTCATCCTTGGTTTCTGGATATTTTGTTAAGTGTAATGTTTCTTGCGCCTCATAATCTTTATAAATCTTTTGCCATAATTCTTCGGTTATAAAAGGAACAAACGGCGCATAAAGACCGATTATATTACGCAACACTGTCCACAAAGTCCACTGTGCAGACAATTTCGATTCGGGCGAATACTTTTCCGGACTCCAAAATCTATCCTTGATAAATTCAAGATATTGGTCACAGAATATATCCCAGAAAAACGTATCAATCGCAGCACGCGCATTATAATTAAAATATTTATCTAAATTCTTGCGCGTATCAGCAATCGTTTTGTTTAATTCATTGAGCGCCCATCTGTCTTCAATAAATCTTTCACTTACTGGAATTTCACGCGCGGTCTTTGGGTCAAAATCAGTCAAATTCATCAACACGTACTTTGATGCGTTCCATAATTTTGTCAGCAATTTAGAACCGCGTTTAACCTCATCTTCAATATAAGGCAAATTAGTCCCAATAGGCGCAGTCGCAACCCAATAGCGCAACGCATCAACGCCAAATTTATCGATTGCTTCCATTGGATCTGTACCATTTCCCTTACTCTTAGACATTTTTTTACCATGTTTATCAACGACCATACCATGCAAATATACCGTCTTGAACGGAACATCACCCATCGTGTACATAGACATCATTATCATACGCGCAACCCAAAAGAATATTAAATCAAACCCCGTGCACAAATAATCTGTCGGATAATATTTCGCCAATTCCGGTGTCTTTTCGGGCCAATCCAAAGTCGCAAAAGGCCATTGACCAGATGAAAACCATGTATCAAGAGTATCTGAATCTTGTGTAAGTTTTTTACCACCAGATTGTTTTATTGCATCTTCCTCTGTTTCTGCAACATAAACATTTCCATCCATATCGTACCAAGCTGGAATACGATGTCCCCACCATAATTGACGCGAAATATTCCAAGGACGAATATTCTTCATCCATGCCATAAATAAATTATATCTGTGTTCAGGCATAAATTTAATTTTGCCTTCTTCCACAGCTTTGATTGCAGGTATTGCTAACTTTTCAGCATCAACAAACCATTGCGTTGTTATCATTGGTTCCACAGGCACACCACCACGTTCTGAATATGGAATCGGAATAACCTTATCTTCAACTTTTACCATTAATCCAGCGGCTTCAATATCTGCGACAATTTCTTTGCGCGCAACATATCTGTCAAGCCCGCGATATTTTTCAGGTATTTCAGGTGCATCATTTAATTTTGCATCCTTGGTAAAAACGCACAACAGTTCTAAGTTATGACGTTTACCAACTTCATAGTCATCAAAGTCATGTGCAGGTGTAATTTTTACCGCACCGGTACCTTTTTCTGGGTCTGCGTGTTCGTCCGCGATAATTGGAATTTCAATATTTGTTAATGGGATAATTGCTTTCTTTCCAATTAAATGTTTTAACTTTTCATTTTCTGGATGTATCGCAATTGCCTTATCACCGAACAAAGTTTCAGGACGCGTGGTTGCGATTTCTACAAAACCACCCCCAACCAGCGGATAATTGAAATAATAAAACTTGCCATGTTCTTCGCGTGTTTCAATTTCCAAATCTGACACAGTTGTATGTTGTTTTGGACACCAATTTAACATACGTTCAGCACGATAGATTAAACCCTCATTATACATCTTGACAAACAACTTTGTCACATCCGTAGATAAACCTTTGTCCATCGTAAATCTTTCACGATGCCATACTGGTGTTGCACCCAATATGTGAAGTTGTCTGATAATTTGCCCACCATATTCTTTACACCAATCCCATGCGTAATCTAATTTTTCTTGATGCGACAAAGCATGTGGGTTAATACCGCGTTTTGATAAATCACGTTCAATCAATAATTGGGTTGCAATCGCAGCATGGTCGGTTCCCGGCTGCCACAAAACATCAAACCCAGCCATTCTTTTATAACGGCAAATAATATCTGTTAACACATTATCCAATGCGTGCCCCATGTGCAAATTACCAGTCACATTTGGTGGTGGCATCATTACACAAAACGATTTCTTGTTTGAATTTACATCATTATCCCAAAAATGATTTTCATCCCAAAACTTTTGAATTTTGGTTTCTAATTCACGCGTATCTATATTTTTACCCAATTCGATATTCATAGCAGTCCCCAATTTTTTGCTTGGCAAATTTTACACGATAAAAAACACAAAATCAAGTTTATGCTTAACAAAAGATTCCTAGTGAAAATTGCACCTGAAAAGCATATTATTTGTATGTAAAGAACGGGGAAATTATGAACAAAGTTATAAAAATGCTTATCAAAGAAATTATTCACAATAATATACTAATTCACACAAAAATGAACACAGGTGACAAATATACTGTTTTCGGTAAAGACGGTCGTGAAGTTTTATCTGTTATCAATGGGTGGGCAACCAATCATTACAGTGTATTTGTAAACAACAAAAATGTGCTGTCTGTGAAATGGGATGAAGGAAACGAAAAACCATTAACGCATGAACAAAAAGATATGCTGGATATCTTGAACACAGTAAGAGAAAAAATAGATTTACAAGAAACAGCCCAAACAATGAATAAATCTGAATTAGAATTGGCAAATTTTTTACAGCAATCTTTGTGCAGTGTTAAACACTAAATAGCATGAACGACACGACAAAAAGAAACTGCGTATACGGCAGAAACACCGGCTTTGCGTAAAACACGATTCAATTCATAAAATGTTGCGCCACTTGTCATAACATCATCAACAAGTAAAACTTTTTTACCTTTTAATTTATCAGCATTTTTAATTTTGAAAACACCACGAACATTTTCGCGCCGCTGTTTTGATGTCTTGTGTCCCATGTCTGGTTTATATTTTCGTGATAAAGAATCAACATCTAAATGTGCATTAAAATATTTCACGATTGGTCGCGCAAGCAATGTTGCCTGATTATATCCGCGTTTGAACAAGCGCCGATTTGCCAATGGCACAGGTATAACTATATCAACATCCAGATTTAAATCTTGAATACAATTTATCATCGCACGCGACATTAACTTTTGATATTTCAATTGTGACGCATGTTTAAACGGCAACATAATATTTTTCGAAACATCATCATAAACACAAGCAGAACGAATAAAATCCAATTCACATTCACCGGATGCACAGTGCGGACACATTGGTGTTGGGCCTAAATCAAGGTCTGCCGGAAACGGATAACCACATTTAAAACACTTTGGATTTGATATCCAGTTAAAATTCGCCCAACAGGCAGGGCAAAGCATACCATGATGTTCAACAAAATCTCTGCATACAGGACAAACTGGGGGATAGACGAAATTTAAAATCTGATTAAATAATTTTACCACGACATACTTTTATAAGTTTTCTTAGAAGTCCCATTACCGCGTGAATTGCGTTTTTGCTGGGTCAAAGATTCAAAAGTATCCCCAGAAATTACACGCAATACAAATTCATCTCCATCGCGCTGAGATAACACTGGAACAATTCTTTGTTCTGCAACACCAGTATCACGCAGAACTTGTTCAACAATTGCCAACCTGCGCGCAGCCAGTTTACGTGTATCTTTGTCATGTGTCGCAGATTCTGGTATAGCAATTTGAACAGCGCGTTTTGGATTATTAACAACTATGGAAGCCGTCTCGCTTAACAAATTATAATTATCGCGCGACAGCCCGGAATCGTTGTTAAAGAAGGATATTTTAACCTCCATCGGGCGAACCCCGCTATCCATTTCAGATAAATCACGAGATGCATTAAAACCTTCGATATCAACGGATACATCGCTTAAAGTGTCATATTTGCTGGCTGCTGCTGTTTCATAGGTTGATAAATGTTTATTTTCAGATAAATAGGTCTTTTTAAATGCCTTTTTTAATTCATTTGGCGACATTTTTGACATATCACCAACCGAAGCAATTTTTGGTTCTTCCAAGCGATTTGAAATTCCCCTGCGCGCGATTTCTTTTTCTGTTTCCATCGGAACAATTTCACGACGCACTGCAGATTCATCCCGACTTTTTACCGCAGGTGTTATTTTTGTTTCGCCACTTATTGGTGTCCGCACAGTCACAGGACGCGCACGTGCAATTGATTCTTGCTGTAACGCAGACAATCTTGCGATTTCGCTGCGCAACTGTTTTAATTCGTTCAACGCTTCGTCCCGCGCAATCAATTTTGGTGCAGAATCAAGATTTTCTTCGGGTAAAACAGCATCAGAATCAATGACAGCGATTTCATCCATACGCGGCATACGCAAAGGTTGTTCGGCGCTGTTGCTGCGTGCCCACAAATCAGAATGCGGACGATTCGGACGCAACACATCAGCATTTGTTGCAACATTATTATCGACAGATTTTTTCGCACTGCGTGCCACGACTTTTTTATCAGTTTTTTGTGAAACAGATGCAACATTTTCATTTTTTTGTTGTTGAATTGGTGCAATTTCTTCACCAAACGCAGCACGCGCAGAAACACCGCCACGCGATACATCCACAGTTGGCAAATACGCAGAATTCGCGGCATTTGCACACATCATGCACAATACAAAGAACGAGAAACGTTGCATATTTCTTTCCTTCCTTTATTCAATGATAGAACAAATACGAAAAATCAATCAAGTAAAAAATGAAAAGAATATATTTTATTTTTATAAACAAAAAAAATCGCCCCGATTGGGGCGACTTTTTTTATTTTGATTCGCTGTCTGGGACAACCGATACAGTTTTGCGGTCGCCGTTTCCACGTTTAAAGGAAACTTTGCCTGCAACCTTGGCAAACAATGTGTGATCTTTGCCCATACCAACATTCAATCCAGGATGAACAGATGTTCCGCGTTGACGAATGATGATATTACCTGGGATAACATGGGAACCCCCACTTTTTTTCACACCCAATCTGCGTCCGGCTGAATCGCGTCCGTTTGTTGATGCTGAACCAGCTTTCTTATGTGCCATAATTAACTCCTTCGCTTACGGGTCCGTTAGGCCTTGATTGATTTAATTTTCAAAACAGTGATGTACTGACGATGACCGGCAGTTCTGCGATAGTTTTGGCGACGTTTTTTCTTGAACACCAAAACTTTGTCATCACGTTTTTGTTCGATTACATCGGCAACAACCTTGGCCCCATCAATGAACGGAGTTCCAACTTTGTCACCAACCATTAACACTTGGTCAAATTCGACCGAACCAGTGGCATTAAGTTTTTCAACCTTTACAATGTCGCCCTCAGACACGCGATATTGTTTTCCACCAGTTTGAAAGATTGCAAATGTAGCCATTACTTTCTCTTTTGTTTATTGTTGTTTAAAATTTCGCTTTTGTCGAAATTTTTATGCAAATTATATGTTATTTATACCAAAAGTCAAGCATTTTGTCGAAACTTTTATGCAAATAGTTCCCCTCTATGGGGGGGGTGCAAAGCACCGGGGAGGGTCGATAAAAAAACACCGCCCAGTGGGCGGTGGGAAATTTAATTTGGCTGATTATTCCAACCAGAATATCGATTAGAAGCCTTATCTTCTTCGGCTATCTTGCGTGCAACCGCAATAGACAAAGCATTTGCACATTTTGTTATATCGTCTTTATTTGAGGAATACTTACCAGAACGATAATTTTCGCAATTATCTGTCCCGATACAAGCCCCTTTGTCATTCTTCTTGGCACAAACATCAACCTCCCACTGTTCAGCCACAGCGACAGTTTTTGTTAACTGCTTAGCCGCATTTGTTCTGTTGGTGGAAATATTAGATTTTATAACATTCAAATTGTTTTGTATGCAAGAATACGCGTTTTTAGGACTACTGGAATTCCAACAATTTTCTGCGCCAGCCAAAACAATTTCTTTGTCGGTATCACTTTTGCCACCGACCAGCCCACCAGATGATGAACCGGTTTCACTTTTTGCGCCGGCGGCCTCGAGATTCGAAGTAAGGACTGCCTTTTGTAATTGGGTTTTAAGACGGCGCAATGTGGCATTAAGGTATTCATATTGTTTATACATCTGTTGCGAAACAACCGTCACTTTAAGACCAATTATGCGGTTCATATCACTTTGTTTATCATTGTATTCTATAACATTACCGCTGTCATTTTCTTCGGTTGTTGTTCCGTTTCTCCAATCTTCCGCACTTACATCAATATTAAACGGATGTGTATCACAAATTGCAAATACAGGATTTATATATGGACATTCTTCTGTTGAATTGACGGATTTAAAAACTGAACCGTTTATATCCACACAAAATGACATATTATTATATTTTGTAGATTCGGTATTCACAACATGGCTTAAAACCGCGGAAGACAATGCGTTTTCGCCATCATATTCTGGAGTAACCCCACAATAATTTTCTGGTTGTGGGAAAGTGTCTTTGTTTTTCACTTTATTTGGTTCTGTTTGGTTTAACCATCTGTCCAATAAATCAATATCAACCAAGCCGGCACCGTTTTTATTTTTAGTCCGACGTGCAAATAATTTTGTGTTATCCAACACATTTGATGCACATGCTATCACAGTGCCATTTGTGTCCTTGTCTGTTGTTGGGTTAATCCAGCCCTCATAAACCTCTGCTTTATCAGATAAAACTTTTAACAAAGTGCATGGTTTACACCCCATGCGCTTTTTACAATCTTCCCTACAACTTTCGTCATAAGTTGTATTTGTAATCGTCCCTACTCCAGCAACCGGAATTGAAAGGGTCTTAGAAGGACATGTTTTAACACAGTTTATCTCTTTTTCTTGTACATCTTGCGGACATGACATCGGGGTTGAACCGCTGTAATCTATATCTGCGCCCTTTTCGCACATATATTGTCCCCAGGCATTACAAGAATTATTAAGCATCATATAGATATCAGACAAATCTACACCAACTGTCTGGGCGGTCACCAGTGCATCATAAATCTTGTCAATCGCATTATCATATGGGGTTAAAAATCCGATTGCCAATTCGCGCCATTTCTTTATGCGACGCGGCCCAGTACAATTATTTCCACGCGCGTCACAGCCCGCATAATCAAACGCGTTCTGCATCGCCTTTTTCATAGCAACCAATGATGTATCTGCGTCTTCGATTTCTGTTTGAATTTGACCAGTAATTTGTTGACGCGCCAAAACCTCTTCACTTATACCACGATTTATCGCATCTTGTTGATATGCGGTTATGCCCGCTTCGGTTTGCTTTGCCGCCTCAGTCGCCGCTGTTTTCATATTTTCAATTGCAGCCGCAGATTGTGCCGCCTGTTGTGCCAATGCTTCCTGTAATTGCTGTGCGCTTTCTGCCTGTTGTTGTGCCATTTGCTGTTGCATTTGGTACATCTGATTTTGCATTTGTGAAATCTGTTCAGATTGCGCGCTGTTCGCGGCGGCCTGGGCTTCTGCTGCAAGGCGCGCCTGTTCTAATTCCATTTGCTGTTGATTTAGTTTTGCATTAGAACTTGCCACCAACTGTGCCGTCATGTAATTCACCAAATCATCGCTGTATTGTTTACATTTGGAATTTGACTTTACACACCCTTCGACAATCGCAGCCGCCACAGACTCATCCACGCATCCGCCATTATTACATTTCGGCTGGGCGCAACGCAAAACAACTGCATTACAGTTGCCAAAGTCCACCTTGGCCGTTGTGTTGCCGTCATATCGTGCATTTGATACAGTCGCCCATTGATTATTATAAGAATTGCTGGGGTTATATGCGGTTAAATTAGAACCCGATGTTGTGGCAATATTGGCAACCGCGCCAAAAGTCGGCACGCAACACAGACACACGGTTAAAATACGCGATAATGATTTCATCTCTCTTTAACTTTAATTTTATCATAAAAAATAAATTGTGTAAAGGGTAAAAAAAATCCCCAAACGGGGATTTTTTATTATTCTTCGTCAGCCAACAGCACACATCTGCCACCAGACAATCCGTAACCGTCCTTGCAACTTGTGATTTTACAGTCACCGTTTTCAATATAGCCTTCGGATGCGTTTAAGGCATCTAATATTGTATCAGAACAAGATTCTGTACCTTCGGCGCTACCATTACCAAGGGTCACATTACCATCATATGTATTGCCTTTTTTCCATTTTCTTAAGCAATATGTTCCATCTTCTTCATTTAAACAACCCAAGGCACGTTCTATGCATTGTTCACGAATACCAGCCGATTTTGCAGTCAAAATACCAACTGCATTCCAATTATCCAATGTATTGTCAGCGGTCTGACCTGTACCATACAAGATTTCACTGATTGTAACAACATTACGACATGTGTTTTCATAGTAATCGTTTGAATAAGAACAAGTATTGCTGTCCGGCTTATCCACAACCGCTGTCAACTGAGTTTGTAGCGGAGAACAAATCATTGTTTCATAACAATGTGGAACCTGGGAAACCTGGGAACAATATGCCTTTATACGCGCAGTTGTCCATCTATCTTCGGTTTCATATTCTTCGTAACAATCCCAAATTTCACTTATACATTCGTTGAAATTATCAATTGCAGTGGCTGCTTCTGATAATAAAGCTGCCTCTTCTTCTTGTTTGAATTCAAGACGCTTTTGTTGTAATGCCTGTTCCGCAGCAATTTTTTGATAATTGATATTTTGTGCAGTTTGTTTTAATGCATTTCCATAAACATCGCACGCAGAATTCGCATCCAGTAAATATTTCTGCATAATGCTGCGACGCGCATCTGCAACCGGTCCACGCAAAGAATAATACGGGTCAGACGAGGCAGATGAAACAGTCCGTGTTCCAGTCGAAGTTGTTGATGTTGTTGTATAACCAAAACACGATGCAGATGTGGATGCCGTAGAATTACTGGACCCGCGTTCATTTAATTGAACATCCCCTTCGTTATCGCCACTTGTTTTTACAGAAATATAACTGTTGTAATTAAATGGACAAGACGAAGTTGCGCCATTTGCACATCTGTTGTGTGTTTTGCCATCAGAATCTTTGACAGTGACTGGTGTCCCGCATGCCTCGTATATTCCATTAAAGCAAGAATCCAAAACGCGTCCACAAACATTGTTGTGTGCATATTCAAATAATTTATATCCCCATTTGTTCGCCAAAGTATCGATTGATGCATCATCTGTGGTTGCATTAACAGATACAGAAGTCAAATCATTAACCATATTTGCGATATAGTTCACACGATATGCCAAAACATCGGTATTATCTTCGGTATATTCTTTTGCCAAATCTTTTGCATCTGCCCAAGATTTTAATTGCGCCAATATATCAGATGAAGAACCGTTTATATTACGAATATCAAATCCAAAATTATTGCCACTGCTAGAACAATACGATGGCATACCAGATGTCACTTTTTGTCCACTGTCATTCACAGTTGGATGTTCTTCATACCATTCTGCCTCTGTCATTTTTTTGGTTTGAACATTTTCACGATAAGACACACAGTTCATAACCTTTTCTGCATCGGTTAATGAAAATGCCGCCTCTAAATCTTTACCCTGACCCTTGGTCGCGATTAAAAGTGATAATTGACCAGACAATTTAATCAATTCTTCGTTGGCGCGTTCCAATGCTTGTTCCGCTTCTAAGAAATTAGTGGCACGTCCAGCGCATGCACAGCGACCCTTGGTATCGCTTCTAGCGGTGCAGATTTCATCCATACATGTATAATAACTTTCCAAGCAATTTGAATACGCATCAGCAGAAATTAAACCAGTTGTTGAATCAATAATATTTGCGTATGAACCAGTGTATAATCTGCTGGACAAATAAGAATATGTTGTTGTCCCAGTTACAGCACGTGAACCAGTTGACATTACTGTGCCAGTAGCACTGACCCGTGAAGGTGTTGTTGATGTGCGTGCACGAATCGCGCGGTTATTTGTTGTCCGATTTGTTGCAGAATTATTACGCGATACGACATTACGCGAAGATACATTTGTAGAACGATTTGCCGTCGTTCCACGTTGCGCAACAGTCCGATTCGCAACATTTGCACGCGATGCGGTTGTTCTGGATGCAGATTGCGTTGTAGCACGCGAAGCAGTTGCCCTTGAAACCGTAGTGCGCGCGGTATTCGCACGATTATTCGCGGTCGAACGCGGACTTTGACGACCAGTCCTTTGTGCCGCGGCAGATGTGTCAACAATTGGGTCTGCAAACACAGAACGCATTGAAACCAATGTAGAACATACAAAAAATGCAGCCGCCAACAAAAACACGGTCCCCATCGCATTTTTACAAGAATTTGCATTTATACGAAATGTCATAAGAATCTCCTGTTGTTCATTATACGCACAAACACCCGAAAATACGGGGTTTTCGTACAAAACATTCCTTCATATATAGAAATTATAACATTTTTGGCGCGCCGTGTAAACAACAAAAATTCAACTTTGGGCATATTATCCAGAATATTTTATTAGACAGTTTTATAAAAAAGGTATTATAATCAACATTGATGAAAAAGATTATACCTATTTTACTGGCAATTCTATCCACCAATGCGATGGCGGAAAACAATGTGTTTTTCGGCGATAAAATTAATTCTATTTCAATTTATGCCACGCAAAGCACTGGTTCTGGAACACTTTTAAAACTGGTTCAGCCAGGAATTTGGGATTTTAATCCACAAACTTTTATAATGTTCCAATACAGCCAACCAATAAAATTTTTTCGGCTTGATTCGCGTCTTAATTTGAATGTGGGCAGCAATTTTGCTTATAATTCTAGCCGTGGTCTTGATTTTTTGGGAATCGGTATTTCTGTGGACAGTGCGATTTTGCAATATGATGGTTGGTATATGGGAATTGGAATTGGTCCTTTTATGCGCGACAGTATGGACAGATGGGTTGAAAGCCGTTTGGTGTTCAAAGAAAAGTTTTTCATTGGTAAAACTTTCGCAGATAATTGGAATGTCGAAATCGCAACCATACATTTTTCAAATGGTAACTTTACCCATTCTAACGAAGGGTTTAATTTCGTTGGGATGTCCATTGGGTATAGATTCTAATGATTTAAGAATACCTACCTGTGGCAAACAAAATCAAAATAATTCATAATACAAATGTCTACTTACACGGCAGGCCCAAAGATTGATATCGACGGTGACCTGAGTTGTAGACCAGCAATGTCCCACCACCGTGGTTCGGGGTGTTGCAAAAAAAACACCCGCTTTAATGCGGGTGTTTTCTTTTTGATTTTTTATACCGCTCCCAATATTTCATAAATATTTCTTTGTCTTTGTTTTTGTCGTTAGTTATAGTCATACTGTCAAAATCAATCAGACCACAAATATTCAAATCGCTATCAAATAAAAAATTCCTTATGTTCAAATCAAAATGAGCAAGAACACTATCATTGGTCAAAGGTTCTGTTTCTATATCTTTGGTCGTAGATTCCAGAGCAACACAAAAACGTTCTGCATTCGGAATTTTTCGAACATCAATCGATTGCAATTCGCGAATTATTTTATTTGCCTGATTTAATATCTTTGGTTCGTGTTTCAGCACAAATTCTTTATCAAATTCATATATCCCAAATCCTGGTATTTTTTTCGTCACATACATATGATTGTTTTTTGATACATACACTGGCGGTATAGTCGTTTTTATAAACGGAGTTATATAATCTATTAAAAATTTAAAATCCGCCAAGCGATTACCCATGTCATGTTTAAATATTTTTATAAAATATTTGTCGTTAATAACACAAACGCATCGCGAAGGGGTGTTTTGTCTTACAAACTGAATATTTTTTGTTTCTTCACCGAATGTCTTTTTGATAAAACGTTTCATCATCGGTGTATATAAAAAACAATTTACATATCCACGCAACCTATGACGCGCGGCCTTGTTCCATATAAAACAAGACAAAAAATTTGAAATATAAAAAGGCAACGAAATAATCATAACATTATGAATTATTTCATAATTATCTAACACAAGCAAATACAAAAAATATTTTGAATCTTTGTTGTTATAAAAAAACATCACCAAAATGGTGATGCCTTTTATCTTGCTTTATAAACACATATACTGTCTTTAATTCTAGTACATGTATCTATACTATTTGTTGTTTCCTTTTTTGGTTTCATATTTGTGTTTTTTACTGTTTGTTCAGAATCAACAAAACTTATTACACCAATAAAGGTAATGAACATCGCTAAACCAACTATTGTTCCGCAACCAACGCCACAGCCAGGTTCTTCACATTTAACATAGTTAGCCGATGATTTCATTTTTAATTAGCACCCCTGAGTGCAAGTTGGTTTTACGCGTGTATATGTGCCAGCAGGAACATATTGAACAACTGGTTTGTATTGTTGAACTGTTTCACGGACAAAATATTCGCGTTTAACAACTTCTTCTTGGGTTCCGCAATTGATGCAGCCACATGTATCGCAAGCAGGTCTTGCCATAACAGGTGCAGGTTGTGCAGGAACTGGTCTTGGTTTAGTTGTTGTGCGAACAACACCATTGTCACATTCTACGATTGTGATAACAGCACGGTTGTCACGTGTTGCACGATCCAATGCAGCACGCATTTCTGCTTCGTCACAGTTGTTAACAGATTCACGATACATGTCTGCAACAGCAACTGTTGAGAACAATGACGCAACTAAAGAAAAAAGAACAAATTTTTTCATTTATTTTACCCTTTTTGTTTGTTCTCTCTCGTCGGTTTATCATAGAACATATTTTCCAATATGCAAGGAAAAACCGCCCGATTGAGTAAGTTAGTTTTTTATTTTACGACCTTATTATTGCACAAAAAATTATATTGTCAACTAAAAAATACGATTTTTTCCCTGCGGTAAAAATGCAATAAAAATGCTATTTTGATTGTTATGAAAAAAGAATTTGATTCAAAATCTGCGATAATTCTGGGGATGCACGATGCGCTTGTATCGCTAACCGGTCTTATTGCGGGGCTTTGTTTTGTTTTTACAGACACAAATGTTATCGTAATTTCATGTATTGTTTCATCTATTACCGCCAGTTTATCAATGGGTGCGGCAAATTATTTGGCAGTAAAGGCGGTAAACAGAGACAATGCCATGGATGCTGCTTTATATACAGCCGGGGCATATATGGTAACCTGTGTATTGTTGATATTGCCCTTTTTCATACTTTACAACCGAACACTTGCGCTTTTATCAGTATTTTTAATGGTTATATTGATAATTTACCTGTTTAATTTCATTTTTTTCCGCAAAAATCAGTTTTACAAGCATTTTTATGAAATGTTGACCATCTGTTTCACTGTATCTATTGTAGCATTTGCCATTGGTCAAGGCGCCAAATATTTTTTAGGCATATAAATTACTTATTGTATTGACAAAACACAAAAATGTATTATACTCATAGTATGTGAAGCAAAA
>CACXVH010000009.1 GCA_902771095.1 uncultured Pseudomonadota bacterium | reverse complement strand
TTTGGTGTTAAAATTTTATTTCTATAGTTCATGTCGCACCTCTTGGTTTTACATACGAACATTATTTTTTAATTTCGCTTTTTTCTAGGTAGAAATATCAACTTTTATCAACTTTTATCACTGTTTGTTAAAAAAACTTATGCATATTCGTATGTAATAAGTTCTTATATGAAAACTGAAATCATATGTTATTTCAATTCTTACAAATTTCGCCAAAACAAGGTTTCTAAAGCGTATGAAAGTTCGTTCTCATATAGTTAGACCATATTTATAAAAACATATATTTACATACGGACTATGATCCGTATGCTGTATACAAACACAAAAAACCGCAGATTTCTGCGGTGTTGCGAGTGTTAAAACTGCTCAATAGTTATGCCTGTTAATCCGTATGTCACTGGTTCGAGTCCAGTTGCCCGAGCCACGAATTAGCCGTAAGTCTTTGTATTTACGGCATTTATTTTATCCGCCTCCACGGCAATCTGTTCCGGCATAGTATGTTTTTTGCCCCCAAAATGCCCCATTTTTACATACAAAAACATACATTTACATACGAAAATGTCATCTAATTTGCCTATGCAAAAATCATTTCAAAGCCACGCACACCAAGGGTTTTATCGTTTTTGTGTCACTTTTTACTGACACACGGACGTGCTGTCCGTGTGTCTGCGAAGCATAACCCATTGAATATAGGGAATAAACGACTAATTTTGGCAATTTTGCGTATGTCGAATGTATGTTTTTATAATCAACAATCGACATATTTCACATACAAAAACATACCAAATTTAGAAAAAAACCTGAAATACGACCCACCAGTCCGTATGTCGGTTTTTTCGGAACAAAAGACTGGACTTTCGCCGAAAGATATTGATGAATGCGACAACCTTAAAAGGATTTTCTATGAAGTATAAACATTTTCGGGAAATTGAACCCAGTAATAAAACCGATTTTATCATGCTTTACTTTGCGGCGTGCAGATCGCTGCACGAGTTAGAAAACGCCATACGCAGAATTAACAACGGTAACCTAACCTGCCGGCAAGCATGGTTGCTCCGCCGCATCCAGCGCAAGCTAATGCAGATAGCTGCATTGTGGAAAAAGAAAATCCATTAAACTAATAGAACTCTATGATACTTTGTTATTATAACTGTTGATAAATTTATCGGCATCTGCTACCCTTAAGGTAATGAATACAGGAGTTTTTGTTATGTATGGCGTTGCAGAATATTTGGTTGATATAGACAGAGAGTTCAAAACGGGCGTTGCCAAAGAGCATTCTTATCGTCCGGCATTAAAGAAATTATTTGAATCAATAAGTACATCTAAACCTATTACTGCCATTAACGAACCACAAAGGGGAACATTTGGCGCGCCAGATTTTATGATTAAATCCGGCGATGCGGTTATCGGTTTTGCAGAAGCCAAAGATATTGGCGTTAATCGTCTTGATAATCTGTTTGATCGTGAAATAGAACAAAAAGAACGTTATCTTGGTGGGTTGCCAAATTTAATATACACAGATTACCTGGAATTTAGATTTTACCAAGAAGGTAAAGAAACAGCCAGAATCAGAATAGCAGATTTTGATGGTAAAACAATCACGCCATTACCAGAAAAGTATCATACGTTAATTGATTTGATAAAAGATTTTTATACAGTCAAAACCGCAACTATAAAATCGCCATTGAAATTGGCCGAATTGATGGCCGGTAAAGCGCGTTTGATTGCAGACGTGATAAAAGGTGCACTGGCCGAACAATCAGAAAACAAATCATTATATGAACAGTTGGAATCATTTCGAAAAATTCTTATTCGTACAATGACAGAACAAGAATTTGCAGATATTTATGCTCAGACGGTTGCGTATGGTATGTTTGTTGCCCGTTTGCACGATAAAACTATGCATGATTTTACCCGTCAGGAAGCCGCCACCTTGATACCTAAGACAGTTCCATTTTTACGTAAAATGTTTGATTATATTGCCGGGAATGATATAGATGAACGTATTGTGTGGTCTGTTGATAGTTTGGCAAGCATTTTCAGTTATACCGACGTTGCTGATATTTTGAAAGATTTCGGACGTAAAACCAAGACAACCGACCCGATAATCCATTTCTATGAAACGTTTTTAAGCAAATACGATAGGAAGTTGCGTAAAATACGTGGTGTTTATTATACCCCACAACCAGTTGTTGATTACATAGTCCGTGCGATGGACGACATATTGAAAACGGATTTTGAATTACCAAATGGATTGGCAGACAAATCAAAAATCACAAAGAAAGTCCATTTACAAGGTCATGCCAAAGCCGAAGATAAGGAATTCCACCGTGTGCAATTGCTTGATCCAGCAACTGGTACAGGAACGTTTTTGGCAACCACAGTGAATTATATTCATGATAAATTTAAGAACAATGCTGGTATTTGGCCGAATTACGTTGAAAATGATCTGTTGCCACGCATGCATGGATTTGAAATTATGATGTCCAGCTATACCATGGCACATTTGAAATTGGATTTAGTTTTACGTGAAACGGGTTATATTCAGGATGATGCACGTATAAATGACAAGATATTCCGCCAAGATAATTTATTTGATACCAATTTGGTTACTGTGAAACGTAATTCTGCCATATTGAACAGTAACAATCGTGTGGGGGTTTATTTAACAAATTCATTGGAAGAAGCAGATCCAGACACGCAGACACTTTGGGCGGCGCAATGGTTGTCGGACGAAGCAAAAGAAGCAAATAACATCAAACAAAACGTCCCTGTCATGTGCGTGTTAGGAAATCCTCCGTATTCTGTATCCAGTGCGAACATGAATGATTTTGCACGACAATTGATAGAAAAGTATAAAATCGGATTGAACGAAAAAAAGCTCAATTTAGATGACGACTACATAAAATTTATTGCGCTTGGGCAACATTATATTGAAAAAAACGGCAGTGGTATTTTGGCTTACATTTCTAACAATAGTTTTCTAGATGGAATAACACACCGACAAATGCGTAAAAGCTTAATGGAGTCGTTTGATAAAATTTATATTGTTAATCTTCACGGAAATTCGCGCGCACATGAAACGGCACCCGACGGCACCAAAGATGAAAATGTATTTGATATAAGAACTGGGGTTTCTATAAACATATTCATAAAAAATAGCAAAAGCAAAAAATTAGCAGACGTATATTACCGTGATGTGTATGGAAAACGTGATAAAAAATATGATTTCTTAACTGATCATAATTTAACAAATTCAGAGTTAAAAATCTTAAAACCGGTTGAGCCATATTATTTCTTTACACCAAAAGATTTTTCCATAAAGACATCTTATAATAAAGGCTTTTATATTTGCGATTTATTCTTATCTAATACGACGGGTATTGAAACACAGAAAGATTTGCTCGCGATACAATTTGATCAAGAAAAGCTAAAAGAAATTATAGATGATTTGAGAAAATATCCTGAAACAACGATAAGAAACAAATATGATATTGGTGATGACGGCAGAGATTGGGTATTAAAAGACGTACAAAATAACCTAAACAGCGTTGATTACGATATAAGAAAATTGGTAAAGATATCTTATAGACCGTTTGACTTGCGTTATACATATTATACAAATAAAAAAAGTTTGGTTGCATATCCTAGATTTACTGTGATGCAACATATGCTGAAAACGAATTACGCATTGTGTTTGCCGAGAACCACAAATAATATTGGCTGGTGTGTTGCTTCACACATATCGGACAAACACTTCATTGGTGCACAAACTTATGTTTTTCCATTATATATATATACCAATGACGACAAAAACCCAAATTTGAACCCGCAAATTGTGCGTGAAATCGAAAGAAATATTGGACAAACAACACCAGAAGCAATATTTGATTATATCTATGGTGTTTTGCACAGTCCATCGTATCGTGAAAAATATCGTGAGTTTTTAAAGATTGATTTTCCACGCATACCGTACCCAGAAAACAAAGATAAATTCGAACATTATCGTAAATACGGGGAGCAACTACGTAAATTACATTTAATGACCGACGTTCCACAATCTGACGTCCATTTCCCGATTGGTGGAGATTGCGTTGTTGATAAACCAACGTATGATAATGGACGTGTTTATATCAATGGTACCCAGTATTTTGACAATGTGCCACAAACGGCATGGGAATTCTATATTGGTGGTTATCAACCAGCACAAAAGTACCTGAAAGACCGCAAAGGCCGTACATTAACCCCAGAAGAAGTAATGCATTATGAAAATATCATAACCGTATTACAGGAAACAGACAGAATCATGAAAGAAATATAGTATATGATGCATGGAACGTTGTGAAACGGGTGGCATAAAGCCACCCGTTTTTCGATTATTTATGCTTTCGCACTTCCGGCAAATTACACGCCATTGGTGTTTTGGCCGAAGGGGTACATTTATTGTACACAGGGTCAAAATGTTTAAACAAAAACAATTCTACCCCATCACGATCAGATTGAGATGGTAGTTCTGCGTAACTGAATTTCATTGCATATCCATCTGCAATATGATTTTTCAGTTCGACATTTTGTTCGTTTTTTGACCAATGTTGTTGTGCACGCTCTTTTAAGTTTGACGCTTGCCCAACGTATTTTACCTCATATTTATCATCACTTTTCTGTAACGTCGATATGATGTAAACCCCTGCTTTTCCCGGAACAGTTTCAAAATCTGTTTTTGGGCTGCACTTTTTCCAATATAATTTAACTTCTGCCATTTTTACCTCTTTATTTTGTGAAGTTATGTTAATATTTCAAATATAAACGGATGTCCGGAACCACCCGTTTGGCAAACCTGTTAACCCCTTGGTGGGAACGGATCGCGTTTGCCTATGGTATTGGTTTCACGAATTCGCCCATTAGTACCATGAATCACAACTTCAGATCCACCATGCGACAGAGCAAAGCGATTCGCCTGCTGTATCGCTTCCCTTTGCGTGGCAATACCGGCAAAAACGGGTTTTGTTTCGCCCGGCAATTTTCCGGCCCAGCGACCAGGTTCTTGCCTAACAACATGAATTTGTTTCGCCATTTGCGTCTCCTTTACCTCATTATTTTACGTGGGTTGAGTCCACACATAATCAGAAAAACGCTTTTGGCTTGATTGTTTACCAAAATTATGATATAATGATGTTGCTTTAAGCATCAAATACATCAGTTTTTCTGATTGTACCCCTTAAATCTTGCCGGGATTTTTGGGGATTTTTTTGTGCTTGTTGGTATCAACCACAAACATCGAGCACATTATATATCAGAAAAACAAAAATGTCAAGCAAAATGTGAAAAAATCACACCAACAACCAAAAACAGCGTCAGCGGTCATAAAAACAACGACAATTTTACGCATTTTTAACAAAAATGTCTTGACATGGCGTTTTTTTTTATTAAAATTAAGGATACCAAAAGGAGTCGAACATGTTGATAGATTTTTCTATTTCTAGGTATACATCATTCAAAGACAAAGCCACAATTTCCATGGAAAAATCAAAAATTCAACAACATCCAGAGCACATCATTAGCGATAATTTGTTGTCTGGAGCTGTTATTTATGGAGCCAATGCTTCAGGAAAAACAAACATATTACAAGCATTAAAAATCTTTGCGGATATAATCAAAGCACCATGGTTGGGTAACATAAATCCGATTCAATTATTGGTTCAAAATTTTTTTAATAAAGATCAGTCCGCCAATCCTGTGTTTGAAGTACATTTTTTGAAAAATGGCACAAAATATTCATACACATTATCTGTTTATGCGGGCCAAATTCACACAGAACGTTTTTGTTTTCAAAAGGGAGACAAAGAGGAACTGTTATTTGAACGCAACCAATTAAATATAAAATACGGAAAAACACTGTCTTCTTCTTGGTATAACAAGGACAAAACTGCTCAACCCTTTGTGCCGTGGATTTCTTCTTTAGAGGCGTATTATGGTGTAATTCCCAATAAAATCGACGGATATGAACATATTAAAGCGGCATTAGATTTTTTTCATAGTATTGAATACATAAATGAAAAATCTGTGACTGTAGGCGAACAGTTTTATAAAGCGTTTCAAACAGAGACATTCCGAACATTCTTAGTAAAGTTGCTTCATAATGCAGATATTGGGATAGAAAATGTTATGTTTGAAGACGTGCCAACTCCAGCACTTTCTATTAACTCTCCTGTTATTACCTTGAATCCAGGAGAACATATAGCACAAGTAACAACTGATCGATTATTTGTTTTTAGTAATGAAAACAACCAAATAAAGTGCAAGCAACTTATGATTAAACATTCTGGTTGTGATATACCGTTTGAACTAGCTTATGAGTCTGCCGGAACGCAAAAACTAATCCATTTGTCTCTGAGTTTGTTTATGCAAAAACAACTTGAAAAAATTTTACTCTTAGATGAATTAGATAGCCTTTTGCATCCATTGATTACAGAGGCAATTTTAAATATGTTATTGAACGATAACGGAAAAGGACAAATAATTGCGGCATTACATAACACATATTTGTTATCTCATAAAATCTGGAGGGTTGACGAAATATGGTTCACTGAAAAAAATAGCAACGGAGAAAGTCGTATATATCCTTTAACAGATATAAACCCTCGCTTTGATAAAAACCTAGAAAGGGATTACATAAATGGGAAATATGGCGCTATTCCATTTCCTGGAGGAGAAAAGCAATGGCAAGAGATGTTTCCAGAATAAAGAAAACAATATATTTAGCTTGTGAAGGAGGAGATATAGGAACAGAAGCAAACTATATAACCAATCTATGCAATTTGTATGATTGCTCGTATGTGTTTGTTTACAAAAAATCGGCAGATCCAGAAACTCTTGCTATGAGAGCTATAGATTTTTCTGAACGCAATCGTTGGTTGGGTAAAAAATCAGAATTATGGGTAATTTTTGATAACGACGATCACGACAAGGTCAAAGTTGCTTACAAGAAAATCGATGATTTTAATAAAAACTTAAAACGAGGATGTACACCCATAAATATTGCATTTAATGCCCCAACAATAGAAACATGGGGACTGCTATGCTGCAACGTACAAAACATTCCAAATACAAAGAAAGAGTGCCAAAGTTTGCTTCATGAGAAAATGCCTTCTTACATACATAAAACCAGATCCAACGAAAAAGCATGCAAACCTTATTTTGATATGAAACAGATGGAGAAAGGATGCAGTTACGCATTACAACGTGCAAAAAACTGGCAACAATCTGCAATATATTCACAAGAATACGACATTTCGCCTTTTGCCGGAATTTACAAACTTGTCGAAAGTATAAAGAAATAATTTTTATTAAAAAACTCAACAAAGTTATAACTGTTCCTATATATTATATTTGCAAATTTTAGATGATTTTATTTCACGATTATTTTTACATACATAACGTAGTAAAAAAACATATTCTTTTCAATATAAATAACCAGCCAAATATGTCTTTCATACCGATTTAATCCCTTAAAAATGCATACATGTATGTGCACATACGGTATGTCAAAACCGCCAATTTCACCAGGTCGAAACATTGCAATTTTGGGGCATTTTGGTCCCATTTTCTATACATGTATGTTTGATTGAAATGTATGTTTATTTCATTTCTCAAATGAGAATTCATTTAAGTTATTGGGGAACACACAAAAAATGGTGTATGGAGATTGGTTTTTATATCTTCTATATATGTTCTTTAAAACATACATTTGACATACGGGTTTTCGTTACACACTATAAAAACCTTCGCAAACCCGCAGAAATCCGGCACTTTTTGATCAACCAGTTCATAACTGTTAATCCGTGTGTCAGGTGAGCTGATTGTCGGCATTGGTGTCATTTTGACTGTTTTTGCCAGAGTTCTGCTGGGTTGACACATTTTCTGTTCGAAGACGCCGCATAAGATCTGAAACATTCTTACCCATACCAAGTAAATCTAAGACTTCTCTTACACTACCAAAGTTCATACTTCTGATCCACAATTTACAACCTTTCAAAAAAGTAGCTTTTCGAAAGGTTTTTTAAACACTTTTGCCTTTTAGCTCTCCGTTCGATAATATCATTTTAAAGAATTCGCGTTTTTTAGCATTTATCGAACCGTTTGTAATCTCAGCCGTATATCTTGCTATATCAATGATACGGTTTAAGAGAAAGCTCTTTTTCTTGTTTTGCAACTTTTTATGATTTTAATCAGAATATCATAAAATATTTGTTATAAACATACACCACAATATCGCATGGGGCCCCCGCCTACCACCACCCACCCAGATAAAAATTAGCAAAACGGACCAATTTTGTCACATGTGTGTTTTATAATATGAACAAACATGGAGATGTATATGAAAAACACACCGTTATCAGAATTATTACAAAGCCAAGAATATAAAAAATCCAAAGCTACCTTACCCATAATTTTAGGCACAGATATAAACGATAAACCGTTTATACAAGATTTACACAAAATGCCACATTTATTGATTGGTGGTGGTGCCAGGACAGGAAAAACGATGTTTTTGAAATCTGTGATTCATACAATTAGGAACATGTATTCAACCGAAGATTGTGAAATCACTGTATTAAATCCCAAAGGTATAGATTTTGAAAATTATTCGAACCTGACCACAATTGTGGATGATGTCGATGAATGTATGCAATCTTTACAAAATATCGTTGAAGAAATGGACAATAGATACACTTTGTTTGCGAACAATGGTGTAAAAAATATTATTGAATATAACCAACAACATTCTGACAACGAACTGCCTTTTCATATTATATTGATTGACGAATTATCAATGATGATTAGTTTCTTTGGTAAAAAAGTAGAAAAAAATATCATAAATCTAGCGGAAAAATCTCGTGCCACAGGCATACATTTAATCATCACATCTTATAATTTTGATAAAATCAGCAATTTATTGAAAGCGTATTTACCAGTCAGATTGGCTTTTTGGGTTGCATACAAACGAGAAGCGATCAAAATACTAGGCGAACCCGGTGCAGAAAAACTAACTACACATAATGAAGCCTTGTTCAGCAATGCCGGAAGAATACCTGTTCTTATAAACACACCATATATTGAAGAATAAAAAAATGGAGATTTATTTAATCCCCAATTTTTTCAGTTTTTTATTCCAATCTTTTTGTTTTTCTTCAAATTTCATAGAAAGAGCCGCACTACTTGATTTTAATATTTTATCTTCGTCAACTTCTGGCCAATTTGCATATTTAGGATTTTTCTTTGCTTTTATGTAGTAATTATACGCTTTCTTACCATTAAAAAGTATATTCTTGCCATTTAATTTAAAAAGGTCGTTATAAACCTCGTTTTTTATATGTTTATCAGCGCTCGTATTTTTACCATTATCGTCTCTGTCGCAATATTTTATTACATCCCACAAACCGATACCTTTGTCTTTTAATGCTTCAAAATCGCCAAATTTTATTCCTAAAAGTTCCCAAAATTTGTTTGTGGGGTTTGAATAATATTTATTGCACTTTAATGATTCTTCGCCTGGAAATGTTCCCAATATTACAACTTTTGCAGCATCAATATTAAACGGTTTTATTTTATGACGAGACAAAATTGTTTTTTTCAACAAGGTTTTTATATTCATATTTTATTCCTTTATAACTTTCTGTATCACTTCTAACAATCTTACCATTGCCATTGTGTCTTGTCCACAGTATTCGTGCAGATTGGCCATCATTTCTTTGGTCTGCTCTGCCGTTTGTTTTCCTGTCATGAATGCCATAAACTGATCGCTAGCCTCGGTTCCATTATGTATTCCAAGATTTTCATAAGACATTTCTGGCACAAATGCTGGTAATGTTTGTTTGATCGAGGCACTCCCATTCTGACACGGACGATACAATCCACGTGCACGAAAAGGTATCAACAAATCAACCATACGGGCATTTATCGCATTTAATTGTTCTGCGTATTCTGGAAAATCACGCGCCATTTCTGTATTACGACCTTGTTCAAATATTTGGTTATAAACAATTACAGATCCAGCATTGCCTATGATTTCAATTAACTTTTTTATCAATCCAGGTCTGGGGTCTATACCAGACTCATTATGAAGATACTCATAGTGTTCCAATTCTGCACCTGGTTCACGCTGCACATGCAATGAAAACTGGAAACAAATCTGTTGATACGGTCTGGAATTATCAAACATTGGGACAACAGACATTATTGATTCATAATCCAAAAAATATAGTGGCCAGCGCAACCCATTGGTAAAATCACGTAAAATATCTTTATTTATCACATCTGTATTTTTCAAAAATGCTTCTATATCACCAGGATGTGATTGATTAGCGCGAACACCAGCAGGAACATTGCTTAAATCTGCACCATATTCAGAATATACTTTATCTGCCATTGCGCCTTTAAAAGCATCAAACACAGAATATTGTGGTACATCTTTCCAACAATGATGTTTATACGGACATTCATAGAATTTGTTACATTTTACTTTGGATATCGCGATACCAAGCTCTGTGCCGCCCAAAACAGCTCTTATTCTTTCGATTTCATGCTGTACGGTTTCAATATCTTGTAAATCTTCTGTTACATCATGCAAGGCGAATAATTGTTCCAAATCTAAATTCCCATGACGAACATATTCTTTATTTAACGTCATGATAAAACAATTACGAACATTAATTCCGCATTTGGTAAATACATAACGTTGAAAAGATGCATCTATGTAATGATAATCGTGGGGTTCTGTGGTTGATTTGACTTCTAGTATATCCCATGTTCCGTCATTGTTGTTACGCAAAATATCCACAGCACAATATTCACCTGTATCAGTACTTAATGTTGCTTCATAAATAAATGGCACGTTTCCTGATATTGCTGATTTAGTTTGTGTAATTGCAGTATCTTCCCATGGTTTAGCGACAATACGAACACCACCTGGGAATCTATCACAAGCCAATTCACCAACCGCGGTTCCATTATCTAATACTGCCTGATTCATTTCTGGCTGTAAATCTTTGCGGTATTTCTTGAACCATATTGCATTTGGACATTTTATACCAAGTACATAATCTGATTTTGATATTTTTATCATATATAATCCATTTGTTTAATCTATTGTTATGATATCCTAAATACGATTAAAAATGAAATCCTATTTTTACTTTGTGTTCACGACAATTTTTAACTTGTTGTTCCTGGCGCAATCTGAATAATAATTCAGATTTATCAGTAATATCCAGTAAATCGGCTTGATTTTTTACCACCACAAAATCCCCAGGTGCAAGATTTACCAAATCAACAATTTCATCGCGTGTTACATCTTGTTTGAAAAAATCTTTGAAGGCGGTTATCACTTGATCTGGTTTCAAGAAATCATATTTAACCTTAAAAGAAAATCTACGCAGTGCTGCTTTATCTATATTATCCATCAAATTGGTTGTACAAACAAACGGATATTCTGCCGCTTCCATTTGGGTTAACATTTCATTAACACCACTAATTTCCCATGAATGGCCGGCACGTGTTCGATCCATAAGGAAACTGTCTGCTTCATCAAAAACTAACATAGCTTTTTGAGCATGGGCTTCTTGAAATGCTTTTGCAATATTTTGTTCAGTTTCGCCAACCCATTTACTATTTATATCACTTGCGCGTTTTTTTATTATATTTAATCCTAACAAGTCCGCCAAATGTTCACAAAAAGCTGTTTTTCCGGTTCCGGGCGCACCATAAAGACATAACGAAAAATTATTCAATTTCTTGTTATTGATTTGATTTGCTAATTTTTCTAAATCAATATCCGTATTCAACAGTTTTGTATTGAATTTTACACCGTTTGATTTTTTCTTTCTCTTTACTTTGCCAGTCATAGCCATTGTTAAATGTTCCAAAGTATAATCGACGAAATTAATATTGTTCACAATTTTTGCGTTTTTCACAGCCGTTTCTATCATAGATATTGGAACCTGATATTTATTTATTAATCCTTTGATATCTTCATCAGAAATTTCAAGTTCGTACTTTTCAAATATACGTTTCCAGGCATTAATTTTTGCACGTTCATCTGGGTTAGATACTTCCAGCGCAACCGAAAATCTACGAACATATGCTTTATCCATGTCTTCCAAATTATTTGTTATCCATATCACCGGGCGTTTATTGTTTTCTAATATACGATTTATATATAATTTACTGGGGCTATGCCTACTAAACGGATAGAGAGAAAACACATCTTCTGCTTCGTCAAACAAAATGACCGATTTTTCTTCATTTTTCAATACGGTTTGCATCTGCGCCAGATTTGATAATCTACCATCTTTTTCTTCTTGTTTTTCAGATGTGGTATATAAATTTAACCCTGCACGATTACAAATTGTTTTTGCTATTTCTGTTTTTCCTGTTCCTGGCAAACCATACAAAAGGATATTTATACCCTTGCTGTTTGTATTAATTCCGTTGGTTAAAATTTCGGATACTTTATCAAAATCATCCAACATATAATCAAAATTTTCACGTTTTAGCATTGTTGATAAAGGACTACCAACCAAAACATCACGCACTTCTTTACAACTTTTAAAGTTCATAGTTAATAACCCCAAAAATGTTTTATTAAATTCATTATCACCATAACGATTTTTTAATATACCTGACTCAAACAATGGTCCATTTTGAGCAAATGCTTCCCTGATTTCTTGGGCAGGCATTTTGCATACAGTTGCTATAAAATCCGAATTATTTTCATTCAAAAAATAATCACGATCTATATCATCGTTATAACACCCCAGCAATCTGCGTAGCATCATGTTATTTTTCATACAAACCAAAAACTGTAATAAACGTCTGCAATTATCTGGCAAATCAAAAGTATCACATATCATTGTAAAATTTTTATCAAAATCTGGTTTAGTTATATCGACTTTATAATCATCCTTTCTAGCATCAAATATTTTTGATACATGTTGGTGCAAACCGTCTTCTGATGACAAAACATTACGCCATAATTTGCCGTCTAATAAATTCGTGACAAAAACAGCCTTGTCATCATCAGAAGTCAATTTATCGTTACCATTTAATACATCTCTCAAGCAAAACCCGAATAAATCAGAAGAATATTGCGAAATTTTACGGATAAAAAAATCCATATCTTCTGGTTCATATTCGCTGTTCACCATATTTCTTAAATAACGCAAAATAATTTGTCTATCTTTTATGTTCATAATAGCCTCTTTTGCCTGGTTTACATTTAATATAATTAATCTTTTGGACAGAATTGGTCCATTGTTCTTTACTTATAAACAAATATTTGATATCATATCGGTATATAAACCGGAGAAGCAAAAATGTCTGAATCGCGCAACAATTACAAGAAAACCGATATAAAATTAAACCTTATTAACGCATTACGTGCCAATTATATGACACGTGAAGATATTCGGAATTTTTTATCTTCTGAATATAAACGTTTGGGTAAAACCCCTGCAGATTGTAAAAACATTGCGGAATACAAGGTAAGTGAGAGAACGGTTAAACGCACACTAGATTCTATCAAAGATTCATATGGTGACCAACTGGAAGAAGAAGCTGGTGCTTATAAATTAGATTTACATGATTTTCCAGACACAATTGATGATACTGAAATTCGGGCTTTGGAATTTGCCATTCAAAAAACAGCAAATAATCTAAATGAACACAAATTATTGGAAAATTTGAAAGCAAAACTTACCACCAGATTATACCGTAAAATCGAACATACAGAACCGAAACGAGCAGCGAGCAAGATAAACGATATTGATCAAATGATAAATGCTGATTTTGCTTTTGTTGGTCCGCGCCCAGACATAAGATTTGATCCAAATATTAAATCATTGCTAGATTCTGCAATAAGTAAACAGCATGAAATACGCTTTATGTATAACAATCGTGAACATACTGTCTGTCCTTTGGGAATTATGTATGGCCCTAATAATGTTTATCTTGTTGCTTATATTTGTAAAAACGGCAAAGTCTGCACCGATCCTAGACATTATATCATGGCAAATATTACCAATGTGGTTGATACAGGTAATAGATTTAATAAAGACAACAGTTTTTCACTTAAATCATATGCAAAAGATATGTTTGGCATCTATAACGATGGCACAATGTATGATATAGAATGGTTAATTAAAGATCCAGAAGTAATCAAAATAGTCAAAAAATATCAATTTCATCCAACCCAAAAATTCATAAATAACCCAGATGGCACAATGACAGTAAAAATGCGTACTGGTGGTTTGCGTGCTATATGTATATATTTAACGCAATGGGGTGGTGATATAATCCCTGTTAAACCAAAAGAATTACTGATTGAATACAAGAAATTGTTGAACAAATGTCTGGATTCTATGAAAAACTAAAACGTGCACAAACTTTGGATGTTTTATTTTTTATCATATTTGCCAGGATAATATCTAGGATCTGACAGTCCATAATGCTGGATCTTCTTATGCTCGTTCTCTTTCAATATAATTAAATTTTCAGGGCGATTATCATATCCATCGTTTGTTATATGATGTATTTGACCATCTGTTTCTCCGTAGGCATAATCTGGGAACCAAGCATCCGCGACCATTTGATAAACGTATGGTCCCAGACAACGTTTATTCCCCGAAATTTTAGCTTTCAACCATCCTATATGTTTCTCGTTATTGTCTATTAAAAATTTGAACAAGGCAGAATTTATATCTTTCCCTGGGGTTATCTCTTCACAAAGTGCACAAATACACTCACAGCCATCTTTTCTAACTTTTATACGACCACGATTGCTGGCATATATCTCATAACCATAATACTGTATCTTATCGCATTTTCTCCACTGTTCATTCTCTAATTTAAAATTGATCTTATCTGTAAACAACCAAGCTCCTTTGTTTCTGTCGGCACAATAGTAATTATTTATAGATTCACTATTTACAACACTATTTTGCAATTCTTCAATAGTCCATTCGATTTCTTTAGGCTTTGTCCCAGATTCATCTGTGTAAATTTTTTGATATATTTTGGTCATATTTTTGCCCTTTGTTTTTTTATTAAACATATTGTACCACAGTGAAGACAAAATTCAATACCGACATCAAAAGCCCCCTAAGGTGCATTCAAAAACACCATACAAACCTTGAAAAAACTGCTTTTATACCTATAATAAAATTGATAAAAAAGGTATAAATATGAAAAAGAAAAATATTGGCCAGAAATCAATTTTTGAAATTCTTGAAGATCAATACGATTTTAATAAAGAGTTTCAAAAAATTAATTATTTATTTAATTGCAATATGGTAAATCGTATTGGTTATGGATACCCAATTGAATGGTTTGTGAACAAATCTTTTCATGATTGGAAAGCTCGAGGTAGTTGTATAAATTGTGCAGATATGCGCAGGGAACTTGAAATAGACACAATTACTAAACTTGAAAAACCATCATTTAATCAAATTGTTTTGTGTTTAGAATATTATATAAATATTTTGTTCGTTTTTGTAAAAAAATGCTTTCCCTTATCAGAAGAATTTAAAACCAGTAATGATTTATTGATTTTACAAAGAAATATCAATATATTAATTGATCATATGAATTTTACTAAACACATTGTAGCAGAAGAAGAAAAAGTTATACTGATTCCAAACAATCCAGCAACAACTGCTGTCGCAGAAATTGCACCCAAAGAAATCGCTTTTGCAATATTAAAATACAATCATGCATCATTAAAAGGTCAAATAGAAGAAAAACGTAAGTTATTACATTCTATTGCTAATGAATATGAAGATTTATTGGATCATCCAATAACTGGATTTGGCGACTATTTTAAAACAACTCGTGGCTTATTAAATAATTTGAATATTCGTCATAATAATAAAAGCGGTAAAAATAAAAATGATTTGGTACAAAACATGTCCAAAGAAGAATTGGAAAAACAATATGATGAATTATATCAATTGCTTCTGTTCTGTGTTTTAACAAAAGAAAACGCGGAACGCAAAAAAGTAGCAGATGAACTTTTAAAACGAATAAAAGAATAAAGCGCCCTATAGTGTATTCATCCAATTATTCAAAAAGATCTCACATACTCTACCTAAACTAATAAAATCGTCAGGATTTTCAACTCGATATGCGTGAGTTATGTCGAGCCAAGATTTCCGCAGATTTCTGCGGATTTTTTTATGTTTGTTTTTATTACAAAATTGCCCCAAACTACATTACATACAACCAGAACCAACCAAATTTGTACATATTTGCATACCACTTTTGCCTCAAACGGCCAATTATGACCCTAGTTACTTATTGATTTTATCATTTAAGTTTGTTATACTACATTCAATAAAGGTGGATTTAACCTGACTTGTCCTGCCTTATAAATGGACTAAACAAGGAGTTGTTATATGCTTATTTCCCGTTTTTCAACGTGCATTATGCGTGGTACAACGTCGCAATCCACCTTTGGTTCTAATGCAAAAAAACCAAAGGAGTAAAACATGCAAAGAACAGCTGAAGCAGTGTCATTGGGACACCCAGATAAAATTGCTGATTACATTTCAAGTTTCATACTTGATAGGTTAATCGAACAAGATCCACATACCAGATATGCCGTTGAAGTTATGATCAAAGATAACACCGTTGTCCTTGGTGGCGAAGTTACTACCTCTGCCCTACTAGGCGATTTGATTACCCATGTTAAGAATGCCCTATCCGAAATAGGATACGATGAACGGTATGCGACTATATGGGGCAAGTATGCAATTGACCCAGCGCAAATCAAAGTTATCAATATGATCGGTGTACAATCGTCCGATATTGCCCAAGGTGTTGATCAAGATGGCTGGGGCGATCAAGGCGTGTTTGTTGGATATGCCTGCAAAGGCGAAGGTAAGATAAACAGGGAATTATTCCTTGCACGAAAGCTAAACGATGCCCTGTACACAGCGGCACGCAGATCTGAGAATCTGGGGCTGGACATCAAGACACAAATTACCCTTAATGATGACCGGATAGAAACCGCTATTGTAGCAATCCCTATGTTACAGGATGAAGACCTGACGGATTTGATTGTATCAGTATTGGGTGAAAGACCGGAACGCATAATAGTAAACGGCACCGGACGATATACATACCACAGTTCCATCGCAGACTGCGGCATTACAGGGCGAAAATTGGCCTGTGACTTTTATTCTACCGCTTGTCCGATTGGAGGTGGCAGCCCTTGGACCAAAGATGCCAGTAAGGCAGATTTGACCCTTAATGTCTATGCCCGTATTTTAGCCTGTGAAAATCTGGCTGACAACGACGAATGTTTCGTTTATCTGTCTTCGTGCATAGGACGTGCCGAACTACCCAGTGGGCTGATTAAAACGGTTAAAAACAGCATTGTTTCCTATCGGGATCTCTGGTGCAACCAAAAGCCCAGTGCACTGATCAAAGCATATGGGTTAGACAAACCTATCTATGCCGAATTATGCAAAAAAGGTATATCTGGTATACAGAATTAAGAAAGCCGCCCAAATGGGCGGCTTTTATATCTTTTGTATTAAGAAACGAATATAAATAACAAATTATTTTTTGCGTTTCTTTGGGATTACTTTTTTGGCTTCGTAATGTTCATCAACATATTTTAATATTTTTTTAGTATTTTTTCTGAGTGTTGCCTGCATATCTGCACAATGCCCGTTCATTTCATTCATTATAAACATAACCATTTCTTTGGCTGATTTTTGTTTTTTCCAAACACATTTACCAAACAGATAATATCTTTTGTAAAATGGATCTTCTTTTTTTGTGAACATGTCCCCCACCCTTTTTATAGTTCTTTATTTTCATATTGTTGCACAGCGATTCAATATCCCTGTACCTAGGCATATTATACTAAAAAAATCACATTATTGCAACAAAGAATCTTTTATTTATCTTGGACCAATACGGCCTTGATTCTTCGGACCCCGGCAGAACTAGATTCTTCTTTTAATATTTTGAATCTGCCCAATTCACCAGTATTAGCGGCATGTGGTCCACCACAGATTTCATTTGACCACTTGCCCATCTTGTAAACTTTTACCACTTCGCCATACTTGTCACCAAAAACACCAATAGCACCAGATGCACGTGCTTCATCCAATGGCATTTCCGTACATTCCACGGGTACAGCCGCCGCAATTGCATCGTTCACTATTTTTTCTACCTCTGCCAATTCTGCTGGTTCAATGCGTCTGTTAAATGACACATCAAAACGCAAACGTTCTGGTGTGATATTAGACCCCTTTTGCATAACAGAATCACCTAAAACACGGCGCAATGCAGCCAACATTAAATGAGCCGCAGTATGCAACCGTCTTGTTTCGATTGAATCATCTGAAAGTCCACCTTTGAATTTTTGTTCTGCCCCGGCACGAGATTTTTCTTGGTGTTCCGCATAAAGTTTATGGAAACCATCGGCATCCACAGATACACCATATTCAGTTGCCAGTTCCTGGGTGAATTCAAGCGGAAAACCAAAGGTATCATATAATCTGAACGCATCCGCCGCAGCAAGTTGATTATTTGCCACATTTTCAAGATACTTTTTCGCGATTTTCATACCAGATTCAAGTGTACGTGAAAATATTTCTTCTTCGCGATTTAATGAATTTATTACAAATTCTTGATTGCGTTCCAATTCTGGGTATATGTCTTTGTATTTTTCAATAACAACTTTTGCTATCTTTGCCATCGCGTTTGCCGGTGCGTTCGTCTGCGTCAAATAACGATAGGCACGACGAATCAAGCGACGCAAGATATAGCCCTGGTCTACATTTGATGGCGCAATTCCACGATCGTCCCCCAATATAAATGTAGAAGCACGCAAATGGTCCGCAATGATACGATATGCCTTGTAATTGTTTGGTTCGTATTTTGTGTTCGTTAATTCACTTATTTTATCAATAATAGGTTTGAATAATTCTGTATCATAAACACTTGATACACCGTTCACAAAACAAAAGGCACGTTCAAACCCCAATCCAGTATCAACATTATGGCGTCCAAGCGGGACATAATTGCCGTCTTTGTCTTTGTTAAATTGCATAAACACATTATTCCAGATTTCAACATATTTGCCGCAACCGCACGCAGGACCACAATTCGGGCCACAATCTGGTTTATCGTGAATATAAAATATTTCTGTATCTGGTCCACAAGGTCCAGTAGTTCCTGCAGGTCCCCACCAATTTTCCTTTTTACCATAAAAGAATATGCGTTCTTTTGGATAACCCAAATCTTGCCATATCTTGGCAGATTCTGTATCCCGTGGCGCAGATTCATCACCAGCAAAACAAGTCACCGCTATTTTTTCTTGCGGTATTTTTAAAACCTGGGTCAAAAATTCATGCGAAAATCCAATAGATTCTTTTTTAAAATAATCATTCAACGACCAATTACCCAACATTTCAAAAAAAGTTAAATGCGTAGCATCACCTACTTCGTCAATATCGCCTGTACGCAAACATTTTTGACAACTAACCAAACGTTGTCCCAGTGGATGAGATTCACCCATTAAATAAGGAACCAATGGATGCATCCCAGCAGTAGTAAACAAAACAGATGGGTCGTTTTCTGGTATCAACGATGCCGATGGAATTTCTTTGTGACCACGTTTTATAAAAAAATCTATATACAATCTACGCAATTCATTAGCTGTCATTTGTTCCTCTTTTGAAATTATTTTTATAAGTTTTTATCCATAAAACTTTAATCGCTCTTTTATTCAAAGTCAATCTCTAATCTCTGTTTTTGAACACATTTTTGTCGTTTAAAAAAAAGATTCATAGTGGCAAACAAATCAGATATTTGTGCTGATTCATAGGTTTGTATTCTCATAATGGTTGTATTTATTGATTTTATTCTCTTATTATGATAACATACCCTTTTGAATTGGTGACAAAATAACAATAGAGAGAAAAACACAATGAATCATTATCAAATCTGGCGCGCGATTGAATTATTCGCAAAAGAACACGGTTTGTCTTGTTCTGGTCTTGCTAAACGAAGCGGTTTAGATCCGACTACTTTCAACAAAAGCAAAAGATTTTCCAAATACGAACAACCAAGGTGGCCTTCAACCAACAGCATTGCAAAAATAATTGATGCAACAGGTGCGCAACCGCAAGATTTTTTCAAATTTATAAATAACGAAGGAAAAGAAAAACAATAAAACACATAAATGTTTTTTCTTGTAAATACTGGTCTATTGTTATAGTATTGATGAAGAACTTAACAAAAAGGATTCATTATGACAATAGCAATAATTGTATTGATTTGTGTGATTTTGTTTTTTATTTTAACTTATAATTCCTTGGTTTCTGGTCGTCAAAATGTTAAAGAGGCATGGTCGACTGTAAACACCCAATTGAAACGCAGATATGATTTAATTCCAAATCTTGTAGAAGTTGTCAAAGGATACGCAAAACATGAACGCGAAACTCTATCCGCTGTGGTGGCTGCACGTTCTGCAGCTATGTCTGCAAAAGGAGTTGACGGCAAAAATGCAGAAGAAGGTGCATTATCTGGCGCATTAAAATCTTTATTTGCATTGTCAGAAAGTTATCCTGAATTAAAGGCAAATACAAACTTTTTGGAATTACAGCAAGAATTATCAGATACAGAAACGAAAATTCAAGCAGCAAGACAATTTTACAACACTGTCGTTCAAAGTATGAATATCAAGGTTAAATCTTTCCCTTCTAATATTGTTGCGGCGATGTTTCGTTTTAATGAAGAAAAATATTTTGAATTAGACGAAACAGAACGCGAAGCAGTAAAGCGTGCACCAAATGTAAAATTCTAAGGTTTGATTTATGGTTCAAGATGTTTATCAACACATAAAACGCAATAATATAAAAACTGTGTTATTGGTTTTACTGTTTCCTGTTGTGTTGGGAATGATTGTGTTTTTATTATCCTGTGCTTTTATGTCTGTTGACGAAGCATTGAATTTGATATATACCGCTTTTCCGGTGATTATTGCCATATGTTTTATATGGACGATTATTTCTTATTCTTGTGGCAGTAATATGATGTTGGGCTTTGCTGGCGCACATGAATTGAATGAAAAAGATACCGAAAACAAAAAAGTTTTTAAATGTGTTGAAAATGTCGCCTTGGCCGCAGGTCTATCAACACCACGCGTATATGTTATAGACGACACCAGTTTAAATGCTTTTGCAACAGGGACATCACCTGATAACGCATCTATTGCTTTGACCAGTGGTATCATAAACAAATTAACCCCTTTGGAACTAGAAGCAGTGATTGCACACGAAATGGGACATATAAAAAATCGTGATATTCGATTAGATGTTATCATTATTACTTGTCTTGGGGCATTGACATTATTGGCTGATTTTATCGCACGTTCTTTCTCGTATTCCAGCAACACACAACATAATGACAACAAAGAACAAAACAATATGCAACTTGTATTATTAGTGTTGTGGTTATCGTTACTTATTTTTAATTTATTACTTGCACCAATTATTTATTTTGCACTGTCACGAACACGCGAATATGCCGCAGATGCTGCATCTGCACACATTACCAGGAACCCAAGTGCTTTGATTTCTGCATTAAAAAAAATTAGTATTGACCCACGCGTTGAATCACTGGACAAATGTGAATTGATGGGAAATGTTTGTATTGCAAACCCATTGGATAAAAAACGTATGTTCGCAGGAATTGGCGAAACGCATCCTTCCATAGAAAACCGCATAAAAAGATTAAAATCTATGCGTGGTTTTTAAAACATCAATTTTTATTCATATCTTAAACTGTCTATGGGGTTTAATTTTGCCGCCTTAATCGCAGGCATCACACCTGATGCCAATCCAACCACAACCGCAACAGATATTGACACCACCACAGGCCAAATTGAAAAAGGAACATTATAGTGCAATATAAACCGCCCCACCCCCTGGGACAAACCGACCCCCAGAAAAAGTCCAAACATTGAACCAATAAATGATATTAAAATAGATTCAGATAAAAATTGCGTGATAATCGTACCTTCTTGGGCACCAATCGCCTTGCGTATGCCAATTTCACGGGTGCGTTCCGCCACCGATACCAACATCATATTCATAATACCAATAGAGCCAACCAACAATGATACTGCGGCAATCGCAACCAATAACAATGTTAAATAACCACTTACCGTTTCCATCGTCTCCATAACCTGTTTCATATCGGTAATTTGAAAATCATCCGCAGCCCCGTCTTTTAATTTATGTCGTTGACGCAAAAGGGTTGTGATTTGTTCTGTCGCGATATTATTATCGGCATCTTGGTATAATTTCAACGAAATCATATTAACCGAATTTGGAAAACGCGAACCAGTAATACGTTTCTTTAATGTTGTGATTGGAACAATTATCATATCGTCTTGGGACATTATACCAGAAGCGCCTTTGGCTTTTGTTACACCAATGACAGTTAGCGGTGTATTGCGAACACGAATAACTTCGCCGACTGGATTTTTTGGCATTCCCAATTCTTCGGCTGTATCAGGTCCAATCACCGCATAAGTTGCCGCACTGCGCACCGCGGACATATCAATGAAAGTCCCATATTCTATTTCAAGATTTTGAACAGTCGCATATCCGGGATATATACCAACCATAGATGTAGACCAATTTTTATTTCCATATACAACCTGGGCGCTACTGTTTTCGATGGGCGATACAGCCGCAACATCTGGCAACTGCGATAAATATTGAACATCATCCAAAGTCAAAGTCATACGATTACCACCACGCACCCCGGCACTTTGCGCGGCACCTGCGCGTATCATTATCGTATTTGTTCCCAGAGAAGAAAACTGGTCAGTTATTGATTGTTGAACCGTTTCACCAACTGCAACCATTACAACCACAGCCATAATACCAATAACAATACCCAAAACCGTCAAAAAAGAACGCATTTTGTTTCCACTTATGGATAACCAAGATTCATGTGCGATATCGTAAAATGTCATTTTTTGCGCACCTTTTGTTCCGATTTTAATAACACAGATTCATTTTTTGGAATCGGGCCATCATAAGTTATATGCCCATCATAAATGTGTATAACACGATTAGCATATTGTGCGATTTCAAATTCATGTGTAATCATAACAATAGTGATTCCCAATTCTTTGTTTAACTTTTTAAAGAATTTTAAAATTTCGTTTCCCATTTTTGAATCAAGAGCACCGGTCGGTTCGTCCGCCAAAATCAATTTTGGGTCGCCAGCCAATGCACGCGCTATCGCAACCCTTTGCTTCATACCACCAGATAGTTGTGTTGGTAAATATGTTTCGAAATTTTCCAAATTCACCAGTTGTAACATTTCGCGTGCGCGTTCAAGACGTTCTTCCATTGGAAGTCCACGATACATTAACGGCAACATAACATTGTCCAAAATGTTTCTTTTTGGTAATAAATTAAAATTTTGGAAAACAAAACCGATATATTCATTTCTTATTTTTGCCAATTCATCAGGTAATAAAGTTGTTATATCTTTGCCATATAATTCATAAATACCACTGGTTGCGGAATCCAATGCGCCGATTATATTCATACATGTTGATTTCCCAGAACCAGATGGCCCCATAATCGCAACAAATTCACCAGGGTTAATTGTGAAAGATATATCAAATAAAACCTGCTGCTGCCCACCAACTTCCAAAGGGAAACTTTTACAGATTTTCTTCATCGATATAATCGGTGTTTGTTTCATTGTATTCACCCCTAGCGCGGACCGCCACCAGGACCGCCCATCATGCCGCCACCACGATTATTATTTGTTTTTGTTTTTGATTTTTGTCCCATGTATCCGATAACAATCTTGTCACCCGCCATTATTTCATCAGAAATAATTTGTGTTTCTGTGGCCGTTGCCAAACCTTTTTTATAAGGAACCAAAATTATTTTACCTTCACGCATAATCGCCAAATGATTTTGTGGTGTTATTGATTCATCTTTTGTTTCAACGATACCTTCAAAACTGCGAATTAAAAATGCTGAATTTTGTGCTTTCCAAGTATCTTTTGCAGAATTAACCGTTATCGTCACGAACGCGGTCATCCCGGGCATCAATTTTAAATCGCCATTATCAACATCAATAACCACCGTGTAAACGACAACATTAGATGTTGTTGTCGGCGAAAGTCGAACCTGACGCACAGAACCTTCAAATGTTAAACCCGAATATGCGTCAACAGTAAAAGTGACTGATTGCCCCTGCTTTATTACACCGATATCAGCCTCACTTACGGCTGTTTCTATTTGCATTTTTGTTAAATCTTCTGCGATGTAAAACAAATCTGGGGTTTGAAACGATGCTGCAACTGTTTGACCTTTGTCCACCTTGCGCGAAATCACAGTCCCATCCACAGGCGAAGTAATTGTTGCGTATCCCAAATTAGTGACTGCTTTGTCATATTGAGATTGGGCACGAACAACAGATGCCTGGGCCTGTTCATACTGAGTTTGTGATTGTTCCATCGTTGAACGCGCGATGAAATCACTTTCGAACAAATATTTATTGCGTTCATATTCGTTTTTTGCATAATCGCGTTGTGAAATCGCAGAATCCAGTGATGCTTTGGCTTCATCAACAGACGCTTGTAAAACAGAAGGTTCAATTGTTAATAATTTATCACCTTTTTTAACAGTTGAATTATAATCAACAAATATTTCTTCGATTGTTCCAGATACTTGGGAACCGACACTTACCGTATTCACCGGCATAATTTCACCAGTTGCTGTTACGGTTTGGGCGATATCGCCACGCGTTATATCCATTGTGACAAAGTTTTTCTTTTCAACCTTTTTTCCCACCACAAACATCGTCACAATCATCGCAATCAAGGCAATTAAAAATAGCGTCCACCATTTATGTCGCAAAAACCAATTTCTTTTCATTTATTTATCCTCCAATTCCGATTTAATATCGCCGATTGCCAATGCAACAGCCGCGCGTTTCACAAACAAATCATATTTGGCGGCATTATTTTGCTTTTGCGCGTTTATCAATTCAGATTGCGCTGTTTGCCAATCAAGCATTGTTGCACGACCAACCTTGTACATTCCAGAAGTAACACGTTCATTTTCCGTTGCAGATTTCAATAAACTTTCTGTTTGGGTTAACACAGTTTGGGCTGTCTTATAATTTTGATATGCAGTAAACACATCCATCATCGCCGAATTTTTTGTTTGCTGTTCGTTATATTTCGCACGATCATAATCAGATTCAGCCGCGCGTAATCCGTACATATTTGCAAACCCAGCAAATATTGGCATTGAAACACTGATACCAATTGAGCCATTGATTCTGTCTGATTCTGGTGAAAAAACACCAGACAAAGAATCATCGTTCCATCTGGCACTTGCAGATGCAGAAATTGATGGCAAATTTTTCAAAAACGCAGAATTTCTTTTGTGCCACGCAGCATCTTTGTTTGCCGATGCCTTTAATAAATCAGGTCTTTTTTCTTGTGCAATTTTTATCAAATCATCTATACTTTTGTTTTCAGCAGCACTACCGAAATTAGACGGCATATCTGCAATAGTTATATCTTGATTTGCAGGGAAAGATAACTTCGTCAGCAATGTTCCCTTTACAATTTCACGATTGTTTTTCGCACGTTCCAATGACAATTGTGACGATGCCAATGTACCCACGGCACCTGCTTTGAATTTTTTATCGGCGGTATCTTTGGCGGTCTGGGCAACCCGTAACGCAGATTCAGCAGATTCCACATCCGCATCTGCATTTAATAATTCATAATATGCCCCGATTAATCCATACACAAAATTTTGTATACTTTCATCATAATCAAAGCCCGCCGCCCGATACGCAGCAATCATTTGATTCATATCTGCCGTTCTTTTGCCAAAATCAAAAATTAAATAAGACGCAGAAATCGAAGCGCCATATCCCCAATCACCCCACTCTTTATTAGCATACCCTTTGTCCGCAGAAAGTCCCGCCCTTACACTTGGCAAATAATTCGCATAACCCGCGTTTTTGTTAAAATGGCTGGACCGCAAAGAAGCATATGCCGCAGCAGTTTGCGGATTGCGACAAAGCCCCAAATTGATAACATCTTGCAAAGTTTGAACGCCACTTGGGACATTTCGCATTGTCGCACAATCATCGTTTCCAAACGCAACAAATGGCATAAAAAAAGCAAAAACAAAGAGTTTTTTCATACATCCCCCATACATAATCAACCGTGATGAATACTATCCTAGCAAAGTTAAAAAAAAATTAAAAGCATTTTTTACCTTGCACGAACACATTTGTAAAATTTAGTTACGATATTTGGGTATTCTTGGGGCAGAACATTTTCTGGATATATCATTCTTTTTGCGACCCATTTATCAGAATCAAAAAAAACATTTGTATTAACCGGGAAACGAGTATATGCATCACGGCTTTGTGCGATATTTTCGGATAATTTATCATCATAAATTTTTGTTATATACATCACATCTATTAAATCGTGTTTCAGTGCACATTCATAAATCTTGGCACCACCACATATGAAAACATACGGAAACACCTTGCAAGATTTAATAGCATTTTCTAATGAATCTATATACAACACATTATTATACAATCGATTTTTGTATGCGGAACTGCACACTATATTCAACCTGTTTGGCAACGGTCGAACAGGTAAATTTTCAAAAGTTGTTTTTCCAAATACACACGGATATGGTGTCGTCAAAGTCCTGAAATGATATAAATCTTGACGAGAATACCACGGCATAACCCCATTTTGACCGATTACATCATCTGGACCAATCGCCACAATACCACATATGGTTGATTTTTTATTCATTATACCTTTCCTTTGTGATTTTTATTATGCAACATTTTTTAATGATTTGTCCATAAAAACCTAGGGATTCATACTGATTGTATGATTGGCATTTTTTTCCGATAATACTTATGTGGATTTGGGCATTAATATCAACAACAACATTTTGTTTTCCAATTCAAACCACGATTTGATGTCTGAATCCACAATTATTTGTAAAAAAATGTAAAAATTTCTTGATTTTTCGTTTTTTATGTGGCAGAATTGCCCCCGATGCACATAAAAAGTGCGATGGAGGCATAGCTCAGTTGGTAGAGCAACTGACTTTTAATCAGTGGGTCCAGGGTTCGAGTCCCTGTGCCTCCACCAGAAATAAAAACGCCCTTTTGGGCGTGTTTTATTTTTGTGGCACAGGACGAGAACCCGAATAAAGTAAGATAGTGTTAATTATATTTTCTTAAACACAATTGATGTATTTATACCACCAAAAGCAAAATTATTATTCATTACATAATCTGTTTGAATATTACGCCCATGCCCCATTATGTAATCCAGTTTTCCACATTCCGGATCAATATTTTCCAGATTTAATGTTGGTGCAAACCATCCATTATTCATCATCTGAATAGACCAAATTGATTCCAGCGCACCACACGCCCCCAAAGTATGACCAACATAACTTTTTTGTGTGCTGCATGGTGTATTATTGCCAAAAACAGCTTCTGTTGCCAACGATTCCGCCATATCTCCATGCTTGGTTCCTGTTCCATGCATGTTTATATATCCAATAGATTCTGGTTTTAGGTTCGCACAATCTAATGACAACTGCATACACCGCGCCATTGTATCTTTGTTCGGTTGTGTTATATGCGTTCCGTCCGTATTCGTTCCAAAGCCAACGATTTCTGCATATATTTTTGCACCGCGCTTTATCGCATGTTCATATTCTTCCAAAATCAAAGTTGCCGCACCTTCGCCAATCACAAGTCCATCACGATTTACATCAAAAGGCGATGGTGTTTTATCTGGTGTATCATTTTTGACACTGGTTGCGTATAGTGTATCAAACACAGCAACCTGGGTCATATCTAATTCTTCGGCGCCGCCAGCAATCATTACATCTTGGGCGCCAGATTTTATTGATTCATATGCATAACCTATTGATAAACTGCCCGATGTACAAGCCGTCCCACTTGGTATCAAGCGACCCGTAGTTTTGAAATAAAGCGATATATTTACTGCTGTTGTTTGTGGCATGATTTTTATATACGAAGAAGAATTTATTGGTCCAACCTCATGCGTTTTTATCATTGAATAAAAATCAAGCACAGGTCCCGCAGAACCAAACGATGAACCATATGCAACCCCAGTCCTGCCCGAAGCTATAATTTCATCATTTAATAAACCTGCATCAATCAAAGCCATTTCTGATGCGCGAACCGCCATTATTGATACAGGTCCCATTGTGCGTAATACCTTACGATTATAATGTTCGGGTATAACAAAATTTTTCACAGGTGCAACGATATGGGCATTAAGTCCACGAATTTCTTTTAATTCGTTTTTTTCTTCGACTGCATTTTTATATGTATGCAGACGATTATAAGCGCTGTCCAAATCATTACCCAGCGCACTGATAATGCCCATTCCTGTGACAACAACCCTTTTCATTAAATCAATCCCCCATTTACAGATATAACCTGACGCGTGATATATGATGCATCTTCACTTAGTAAATATGCAACCAATGATGCAATTTCATTTGGTTTTCCCATACGACGCATTGGTATCATTTTTTGAATTTCTTCGATTGGCAATTCAGATGTCATATCTGTTTCGATTACGCCAGGGGCTATTGCATTCACAGTTATATCGCGTTTTGCCAATTCCAAAGCCAAAGATTTTATCGCACCAATTATGCCGGCTTTGGATGCTGAATAATTAACCTGACCACGATTACCCATAACACCAGAAACAGATGACAACGCAATAATACGACCTGGTTTACGAGCTGCAACCATAGGCATAACACAAGGATGTAATACATTATAAAGCCCGTCTAGATTTGTATGTAATACTTTATCCCATATGTCGCCATTCATTGCTGGAAATGGTGTATCAGCAGCGATACCTGCATTACATATAACACCGTAATAAGCACCATGTTCATTTATATCATTTGTCAAAACTTGTTCTGTATTTTCACGATTAGATATATCGAACGATAATAAACGCGCATCTGCCCCCAATGTCTTAACTTCCTTTAATACTTGTTCCGCGGCTGCTTTGTTTGAATTATAATGTAAAACCAAATCATAACCAAGCGGCGCAAGATAAAGCGCAATTGCGCGTCCTATGCCACGCGAAGCGCCTGTAATTAAAACTGTCTTATTCATTTCCATACTCCATAAAGTTGTTTATATCATCTGGTCTGAATGCGTTCAAGTTTCCATCTGCAACAACATTGTTATTTGAATCATATATCTTACATTCAAATGATGCAATATTGTTATCACAAAACAAAGATTGAACATGAACATAATAACTTTCGCCCACATTGAACTTTGGAATCATGAAATGTAAATCACGCGATCCCATAATAAATCCAGCCACTGCTTTTGTTTCACCAGTCACATGTATATCTTGGGCACCGATATAGCATGCGATTGATTGCGCCATATATTCCAGCGCAACACAGGATGGAACACCGTTTGTATTCTTTTGAAAAAGCAAATCTGTATCTTTGATATCTATGCGCGTAACCATTTTTTGATTATCAAAATCAACATCTTCTATCGCGGTTATAAATGCCATAGGTGCTTTTTGCGGTAATAAATCAATCGGATTCCAATTCATATTATTTCCCCATAATTATGCTGGCATTGCTGCCACCAAAAGCAAACGCGTTACATAAAATGCGATTTATTTCTTTGGAATCTTCCTTACATGCCAGACGAATTTCAGCACAATCATCAGCAAAATGCCCGTCATAAATATGCGGTATAACAAAATTATATTTCAACATTAACCATGACAGTCCCATACTTATTGCGCCAGCCGCGCCCAATGTATGTCCAGTTAATGGTTTTGTTGATGCACATAAAACATCTTCACCAAACACACTATTTATCGCCAAAGATTCCATTGCATCATTTGCCGTTGTTCCTGTTCCGTGCATATTTATAAAATCTATGTCGCTTGGTTTTAATCCGGCATCTTGCAAAGCATATTTCATAGAAGATATCGCGCCCGAACCACTTGGGTCTGGACTCGTTAAATGATACGCATCAGAACTTTCACCAATTCCCAAAAGTTTTATTCCATTATCGCCCTTTTCCAATATAAACAATGCGGCACCTTCGCCAAGATTTATACCATTTCTGTTTTCTGAAAATGGATTTGTGTGTGTTGCGCTTAACGCGCCCAGTGCATTAAAACCATTTAATGCAAAATCACAGCGACCATCAACACCACCAACCAAAACAGCGTCACAAATATCATTTTCAATCAACTGACGCGCAGATTGAAAAACCTTTAAACTGGACGAACATGCTGTTGATACAGTAAAAGCAGGGCCAGAAAAACCGGTTTTGGTGCAAATATATTCCACAGGTGTTCCAAGTTCTAAATCTTGTATCACATCCCTTGGTAAATCTATATTATTTTGAAATGCGGTTTCTATAAGTTTTTGTGCTTCATGCACGCCGGTATTAGAAGAGCCAACAATAATTCCGACACGATTTTTGGCATAGGTTTTCTTTAATAATTCAATATCATCGGCAATTTGATTCATCGCACAATCTATTAAATCATACATACGAAGTTCTTGTTTCCTTGGGACAGGTGCACAGCCGAAAGGGACAATTTCGCCATCAACAAGGACTTTTTCTGAAAACATACCCTTGGTATCACCAACGCGCGCATTTTTCACGATATCATCGTGATGCAAAACAGGATTTTTTTTTTATAATGACCTTAGTATTCTATAAAAAAATCGATTTTTCAAGTATGAACAGCACCTTGTATATTGATAAATTTATATTTTGGACGGAAAGTGATACAGAACAACTTCCTGATGTATCTTTTATTCCCGCTATGTTGCGGCGCAGAATGAGTGTAATCGAAAAAACAGCCATTGCATTGGCATCGAAAATCGCCCCCGAACACAATGATTATCGAATTGTTTTTGCTTCGCGTTTTGGTGAATGGGAACAAACAATCAAACTTATTCGCCAATTTTACACCGACAAAGAAATGTCCCCTGCGGGATTCAGTAATTCTGTTCATAATGCATCAATGGGACATTTATCTTTGTTAACACATAACAAAAATTCTTATACATCGATTGCGGCTGGGGAAAGAACAATTGAAAACGCATTATTAGATGCAATCACTTCTGATAAACCTGTATTGTTCGTTTATGCTGAAGAAAAAAGCCCACAAGAATACACAAAAATACTGGACAAACCTGTTTTAACACATGGTTGCGCGGTATATCTGGATAAAAGCGGAACAAACGCATATGAATTAAATACAAACGATAAAGATTTGCCACTTTTGTCTTTTGAACAACTACACGATTATCTGGAAAACAGAAAAGATATTGAAACATCCAATTGGAAATTATCAAAGAAATAATGAAAAGATTTTTGCGTTCTTTTTTAAGTGGCTTATGTTTTTCCATATTCGGAATTGGTGGAATCTTAGTTGGTATAACACTTGTCCCCTTGCTTTTAATATTCTGTTCAAAAACCAAACAAAAAGAGATTTTATCTGGCACAGTTCATCGTTTATGGAAGCTTTTTGTTAAACTGATGTGTATTTTGAAACTGATAGATGTTAAAATAAAAAACGAAAAAGAAATGAAAAAACTGCGTGGTAATATAGTTGTCGCAAACCATCCATCATTAATAGATGTTGTTATATTGGTATCCATAATACCACGCTCTATATGTGTGGTAAAAGGCAGTTTGTTCAAAAATTTCTTTATAAAATCTTTAATTCGCCGGGTTTATCTTTCAAATACTATGACCCCAGAAGATTTTCTGAATCAAGCAACCAAAGATTTAGATGCTGGTTATAACATAATAATTTTTCCCGAAGGAACAAGGACTTTAACAAACAAACCTGTTCATTTTCATCGTGGCTTTGCATACTTACAAATGTTTTCAAAACACAACATTCAACCAATTCACATAGAAAACAAACCGCATATATTGGGCAAAGGATCAAAATGGTATGATGTCGGGGAAAAAACATCTGTTTATACTCTGAAAATGTTGCCTGCGATTATTTTCGATAAAAATCTTGACCCCAAAGAAAGAAAAAACGCAATTTCAATCACAGAAACAACAAAAAAATCTTTATTTAGGGCACAGATTGCTTGACAATCTTTGTTTATTTTCCTAGTATTTGTCAATAGTTCATATAAGGTTAAAAAATGAAAAAAGAAATTCTTGAACAAGAAATTAAAGAACTGATTATATCTGCTTTAGATTTGGAAGATATCACCGTTTCCGATATTGATTCTGCTGCCCCTTTGTTTAATGACGGTTTGGGGCTTGATTCTATTGATGCGTTGGAACTCGGTATGGCACTGAAAAAGAAATATGGGGTTAATTTCAAATCAGATAAAGAAGAAAACAAGCAATATTTTAAATCTGTGGAAAGTTTGGCACGATATATCGCAGGATCTAAAAATATTACATTGGAGTAAACAAATGCATACAAAAGAAGAAATTTTTAACACTATCAAAGATATTTTGGTCAAAGATTTCGGCTGTGAAGAAGCCAAAGTTAAAACGGAATCTAATCTGGTCGAAGATTTAGACCTGGACAGTATTGATGCGGTTGATTTAATCGTTAAATTGCAAAGCAAAATCAATCAAAAGGTTAATCCAGAAGATTTCAGACAAATCCGCACCATAGGGGATATTGTTGATGCCGCTGAAAAAATTGTTAACAATAATCACTAAGATATTTTTTGGTGCGTTTGTTGTTGCCTATCCTTTTATGATTTTTTACGCATTGCAACAAAATATCGCAATCCGGTTTTTGGGTCTTGTTTTGTTGATGGTGGTAATTTTTTCCTTTATAAACACAAAAAATAAATATTTGTTTATGTTGGGACTAGCTCTTTGTTTTTTGATAATATTGTTTAATCAAGAAATATTCCTTAAACTTTACCCGGTATTGATGAACATATCTGTTTGTGCTATTTTTGCTTTATCATTAAAGACAACACCTCTTGTAACCCAATTCGCAAAAAAAATGCGCAAAGAACCACTGGATACAAGAACATTAACATATACAAAAAATGTGACAATGGCATGGGCAATATTTATGTTTATCAACACCATAATTTCTTTGATAACTGTATTTTTATCAAATGAAATCTGGGTCATATATAATGGTTTTATGTCCTATATCTTAATCGGTTTGATGATGTTGGTTGAATATTTTGTTCGAAAAAGCAGGGAAAAATGTTCAATTCTATAAATCGCCTTTTTATTGAAAAGAAAAACAAAAACAGAATTGTTTTTTACAAATCTGATGGGGCTGTTTGTTTTGATGATTTTATGCAAGATGTCGCGAAATACGCAAATCATTTTTCAAAAAATATTCCAAACAAAAATGTTGTAATTTATATCCCAGACAACCTGTACCTTTTTTATGTCTGTTTTATGGCGGCATTACAGGCAGACAAAGATGTTATATTGCCGGCATTACTCACAGAACAGAATGCAAAACCTTTGCTAGAAATGACAAACTTTTTAATATCAGATAAATTTGATTCTTTTACAGATTTTAATATCGTTAATATGAATTGCGAAAACAATACTGATTGGGATTTCAAAGATATAAATGAAAGATTTTTATATTTCTTTACATCTGGATCAACTGGGACACCAAAACGCATAAAAAAGCAATTTAAAATGTTATCGGCAGAGGTTGCTTTCCATTCACAAAATCAAAAATATTTAATTGATGAAAAACCTGTTATGGTATCTTCTGTTGCGCCATATCATATGTATGGTTTGCTTTGGCGTTTTTTCTTTCCGTTGGCAAACGATATCGCGTCTGATTTGGATATAATTTTTACCCCCGAAGAATTACAAGATAAACAAAACACTTATGATAAAATTTTGTTTGCAACCACACCTTCGTTTTTGGACGGTATAACCAGATATCAAAATCAATATACTTTTAAGAATAATTGTATTGGTATTTATTCTTCTGGCAGTTTATTACAAACCAAAACATCCAATGATACCTATACAATGTTCGGTGTTTCCCCATTTGAAATTTTTGGCAGCACTGAAACAGGTGGTGTGGCTGGAAGGCAACAAAAAAACGGGTCAGAATGGCATATTTTTCCACCTGTGAAAGTATCTTTAACAGAAACAAGCGAATTATTGATTGAATCTGATTTTTCGTGTAGCACCCCATATTTAATGTCTGACATCGTTGAAAAAACTGGAGATAATACATTTTTATTAAAAGGTCGCGGCGACCGTATGGTAAAAATCGCAGAAGAACGCGTATCATTACCCGAAATGGAAGAAAAACTGTGTGAATATAAATATATTGATAAAAGCTATGTATCCGCCCTGACCAGCAACGACAGGAACATTATTTGCGCAATAATCACATTAAATGATTCTGGCAAAGAAAATATTATTAAAAACGGCCGTCATCAATTTATCAAAGAATTAAAACAATATTTATTAAACTATTTTCCAAATGTTTGTTTGCCACGCAAGATAAGAATTGTAAATACGATTCCTGTAAATACCCAGGGTAAATATATAAAATCAGATATAAACGCAATATTTGAATCTAATTTGGCAGAACCAATTATGCAAAACATCACAAAAACAGATTCTAACTTGTCGGCAGATTTAACATTTTTAAAAGATTCATCTTATTTTAAAGGGCATTTCCCAAACCACCCTGTTTTGCCCGGGGTTATCCAGATGCATTTTGTTTTATTATTTATAAAGCAATATTTTAATATGGAAACAAACGACTATCATATAATAAAACTTAAATTTTCAAATCTGATTTTACCAGATACACCTGTGCATTTTGAATTAAAAAGAAATAGTGAAAAAGAATTTGCTTTTGATTATTGTTGTGGCGATAAAAAATATTCTGGTGCTAAGATAGTGATAAAGGGCTGATATAGAAAATGATAAAACCGATTATTATTATTCCTTGTTTTAATCATGCAGATAATTTTGCGCCAGTTGCGGATAAATTGTGTAAATTTAACACACCTGTTGTTGTTGTGGATGACGGCAGCACGCAAACACAATCAAAAAAGATAAAAAACATTTGCATCAAATATAATTTCTTTTATTTGAAAAACGAAAAAAATGGTGGCAAAGGCGCGGCTATGCTAACTGGGTTTCGTTTTGCCATTGACCAAGGTTTTACACACGCATTACAAATTGATGCGGACGGGCAACATGATGTTCGTGATATTCCTTTGTTTTTTAAAATCGCAACATCTCATCCAGACGATTTGATTATTGGCAATCCTGTTTATGATGAATCTGCGCCAAAATCAAGGTTAATTGGACGAAAAATAACTAATTTCTGGGTTATGGTTGAAACATTTAACAAAAGAATGCCTGATACAATGTGCGGATTTCGCGTTTACCCATTAAAATTTATTGAACCGGTATTAAAAACCATAAAATTCAAACGCATGGGATTTGATATTGAAATTGTTGTAAAGGCATATAGAAAAGGTATAAATATTATTTCTGTTCCAACAAAAGTAATTTATCCGAAAAATGGGGTTTCCCATTTTAACGGATTTCGCGATAATTTTTATATCAGTTTACTTCACACATATTTATGTGCTTTAATACCATTATGGTTAATCAGAGGGGGGCGAGATTATGCAAAAATTAAATAAAATCATATCTCTTTTTTTGTGTTTGTTTTCGATAAATGCTTTTGCTTATCCGATAACAGACGAAATGCCAGAAAAGTTGAAAACATTTGCTGATAATCTGACATCTGTATCCGCAACATTCAAACAGACCAAGATATTGCCAGAATCTACAAAAAGATTTATATCCACAGGTTATGTAAAATTTGTAAAAAATGTTGGGTTCACATGGCACCAACAAAAACCATCCGAAGATGTTTTCACATCAACATTAACAACATATTGCGTAAATGGGGAAAACAAAGAACTGCGCGATTTGCCATATTTTTATCGTGTTCAATCTATGATAGATAAAATGTTAAATGGTGATATGTCTGATTTTCTGTTTGTGTTCAATGTTGATTATTCAGAACACAAAGATACCTGGACAATGGTCGCAACACCCCGTTTAACAGTGATGGCTGATATGATTCAAAACTTGACCATGTATGGCACCAGCAAAGATTTAACCAAAGTTATCATGACATATTATGATGGAACTATTGTTATATTAGAATTTAACCGTTCAAAGAAAGATTTTGACGATGAAATCACTTGTTAAAAAAATTTTGTTTGGTTTGGTTATTGTTATCGGTATTATTTCAATGCTGGCGTTCAGAATGCCTTTGCACACACAAACTGATTTAATGTCTTTGATAGAAACAAGCGAAAACGACCAATGGCCAACAAACAAAATATCTAATAAATTTTCATCTGTTGTGAATATAGTTGTGGAATCAGATAACGAAAAAACAGCGCTACAAAACACCAATAAAATTGTAAATTTATTAAACAGCAATGAATTTAATGCGTTAAATGTTCAATCAAATAATTTTTCATTAAAAAACACAACCAAAGATTTAATTCCTTATAAAAACGGTTTATTAAGTGTGAAACACCGTGAACTTTTACAACAAAATAAATCCAGACAAATTGCTGATGACGCGATAAAACAAATTTCTGAATCAATGATGCCGCCATTGGTCCCAATCAAACAAGACCCTTTTTTATTGTTATCCGATTATTTGATAAACATAAATACTATTGGCACATCATGGACAATGCATAATAATTTGCTTTGGCAATATACAAATTCTAAACATTATTTTATGATACCTGTGGATGTTGATACAAAAAACACAGATGCATCAACAGAACAAATCAACCATTTACGCAAAGAATTATCAAATCAAAAATCAGAAAATCTTAATATTTATCTAAGCGGTATCCCTTTACACACCGCGGTTATGGTTCAAAAAAGCAAAATTCAAATTGGTATTTTATCCATTTTGGCTGGTTTAATGGCTGTGTTATTTAGTTATTTATTGTTCAGGAAAATATTTACTTTATTAACCGTGATAATCAGTTTATCTGTTGGCTTTTTATGTGGCACAATCGCACTTTTTTTATGTTTTGCGCATCCACATATATTGACATTTGTGTTTGGAACAACACTTATTGGGTTGGGCATAGATTATTCTTTTCATTTTATAACAGGTGCAACATTGAAAAATTCAACCACGGTTCATAAAAATATGTGGCATTCTTTTTTGACTACATTGGTTTGCTTTTTACCATTGATGTTTTCTGGTATATCTTTGTTGCAACAAATATCAGTTTTTACGATTGTGGGACTTACAACAATTTATGTCGGTCTGGGTATATTTATGCCAAATAAAATAAAAATCATTCCACAACCAATGAAATTCGATATTTCTTTATCAAAAAAGGCAAAGATTATCATATTTTCCATTATTGGGGTAATAATTATAGCAACCATACCTTTTGTAAAGCATGAAAATAATATGAATCAACTTTACCGTCCAGATTCACAAATTATTGAAAGTGAAAAAATTGTTCAAAAATTAAATGACACCAAAGATTCTGTTGTTTTGATGGCTCGTGGCAAAGATATTCAACAGGTTTTAGAAACAGAAGAAGAAATAAAAAAAGATGGGAATAATTTCTTTTCTTTATCCAGCATTATACCATCAATAAAGCAACAATCACAAAATCAAGAATTGGTAAAACAGTTATATAACAAACAATCACAATATTTAAAACAAAAACTAGAATTGCGTAAAAAACCTATATTTGTTCAGACAGAATATTTAACCCCAGATAATATAAAATCAGAATTTTTGAATAATTGGATCAATAAATTGATTATTAACGATGGTGAATATATATATTCTTTGGCTCAGGTTTCACCCGACATAGAAATCAACAATGATGATGCGCGCGTTATATCGGTGTCTGAAACATTATCACAACAAATTGAAAAATATAGTCATGAAACATACAAATTGTTGGGAATCTGTGCAATATGTTTAATTGCCATGCTTTCTATATTTTATAAAAAACGTGCAATTGTTTATCTTATCCCGTCAATTCTCGCGATATTATTATCAATTTGTATTTTAACATGGTTCGGTCAACCAATTACCTTTTTCCATATGCTAAGTTTCTTTATAGTGATTGGTCTTGGGTTAGATTATACAATATTCAACATAAATTCTGATTCAGACAAAGAAATTCGACCTGTTTTATTTTCATTTTTAACCAGTTTTGTTGGTTTTGGACTTTTGGCTTTTACCAGTTTCTTTTTGATAAAATCTATGGGAATAACTTTGGGATTGGGATTGGCATTATCTTATTTAATATCGTTGTTTTTATTCAGACCCCAAAAATAAATTGAATATTTTTTTCTTTTGTACAAATACCGATTAAATAATTATCCATTTCATAGAAGTATGTGTTTGCTTTATCTGCGCCGTCACCATATTTAAACCTGGCTTCGAATTCTACAAAATTTTGATAGAAAGTTTGTTTATCGTGTGTTTTGGGCAATCCCAACAATTCTGCTTGTTCAATAAAATTCCGTACAACATTTGTGTTTTCTATATCTATGCCAACTTGTTTTTTTGATACCGCAACAACAACCCAATTATCTTTATGTGCGATTGATACAAAGCCAAATTTTATTATTGGTTTACCATTTTTGGCAACTATGTTTTCACCACAAACATCCCGAACAATCGCATGGGACAATAAATACTGTAATTTACGGTTTTCGCTTGTAAATCTGTTGTATTGTAACAGCTCTGATTCAGACAATTTCTTTTCCAAATCAGGTATGTTTTTGATATGTTCAATATTTGACATATATATTTTCATACGATAAATTATAAAAGGAAAAATATCAAAAGGCAACACAATGACAAAATGGTATAATGTACGCGAACAAAGTGCCGGAAAGTTCAGGTTAGAAGCACTTTGGATTGTGTATAAAATATTTGGTATAAAATTTTTAAAAATCGTTTTGTGGTTTGTATGTTTGTTTATTGTGCCTTTTGCTAAAAACGCGCGCATTGCATCAAAAAAATACAGAAAAATATTAAACGAATATCAGCGCAAACACAATATTCAAAAAACAAGTTTTTCATCATTTTCGCATATTTATGCGTTTGCGTGCGCGTCTGTGGATAAAATGGCTGCCACTTGCGACAAACGCAGACCCATTAAATTCACGGTTAATAAAAATGCTGATTGGGAACAATTTCAAAACTATATCGATACAAATACTGGTGTTTTTCTTATTTGTTCGCACCTTGGGAATATTGAGGCATTATCTGCTTTCCCGGACAGCCAAAACAAAAAAATGCATGCGTTTATGCAGGTTTCACAAACCAGCACTTTTAATCAATTTATGAATCGACATAAAATTTCGAAAAACACTATTATTTATCCCACAGAAAACATAAACATCGGCATCGCTGGGGAAATGTATGATAATTTACAAAACGGGGATTTGGTTATGATGGCTGGTGACAGGACTTCGCCGAACACCCCAACGAGATATGAAACTGTTAGTTTTTTAGGGGTTGATTGTCGTTTTCCAATTGGGACTTTTAAATTTGCCAAGGTTCAATCTCATCCGATATTTGCTATTTGTGTATTTAATATGGGTGGCGAAAAATACAATGTCTATGTCAAACAAATAAAAGGCGACACAATCAAAGAAATGATTCAAGAATACGCACATTTTCTTGAAAAATTGATTTTAAAGTATCCGAAACAATGGTTTAATTTCTTTGATTTTTTTGAAAAATAAAAATGCCCTGGGTTGGGGCATTTATTATCTTGTTTTCTGATTAGAATAAGCCAGATTAACAGCATTAAATTGAATATTATATCTGACCATAACCTGATAACCATAATCAATTTTTTCTATCAATTCTTTACGCGAAGCAGAATATTCATTAAACCCTTTGGCTTTTAAAATTTTACCATCTGAAACCAATTCAAAATCAGTTAATTTTTGCCAATCTTTTTTAAGGGCTTCTGTTCTTTTTGGGTCTTTATCAGCAGCACTCATCGCGTGTTCGACAGCGACAACAATATCTTGATACTCTTTTATCAAAGCATATCTTCCAAACAAAACATTCTTGGCATCACGCAAAGCTATTTTTAATTTTTTATTCATTTATCTGCACCTCTTTAGGGTTTATGCTATAAAAATTATACAATTTGTCCAGGTAAAAACGAGATTAAAAAATATATTTGCTTTTTATAAATTTGGGGTTATAATAAGTTTCGCTTTCGGGGTGTAGCTCAGTCTGGTAGAGTACTTGGTTTGGGACCAAGGTGTCGGAGGTTCGAATCCTCTCGCCCCGACCAGATTTAATAAAAAAGACCATCACAAGATGGTCTTTTTTATTAAACCCGGCGCGGGTCTTAAGGTTCGATACATCGCAACGAAGTTGCTAGGTTCGACTATGAGTAAGCGAAAACGAGCCCCGACCAGAGAGTTCAAACCGCTTATCAGAGCGGTTTTTCTTTTGATTTATGATAGTTACAAAAAATAACAATATTTAAAATAAAAAGCACTTGTATTAATTTTCGGTATTTAGTATATTCCATCTGTAACAATGGGAAAGGGTTGTAATTCATTATATTCTTGCAGAATTTGTAAAATGAAAAAATTGTGTACAACATTTTTTTTCACGATTTGTATGCTGACAGTGATGTTCACTGGCACTGCTTTTGCAGTTTCTACGTGCAGCGGTTGGAATTATTACGATGCCAATTCGGGAGAATGTGTCGCATGTGGAACAAACGAATTTACTATCACAACAACCAGCTTGCCAGCCAATACAGAATTCTGGTTCACAATGTCCCCAAAGGGCAGTTTTGCCGTTGATTGGGGCGATGAAATAGAAAACATAGACCGTGATAATACAACGGCGACAGATTACCCACATACCTATACAGCAGGTGGTGTTAAAACAATCAAAATTTGTGGCAAGGCAACAGAATATAATACCGCTGTTGCGGATAATGTTGTTGCGGCAATATCGTTTTATAAAAACGATTCAACTTATAGTTCTAAATGGATTGCATCGATATCTGGGTCATTGGGGTCGGTATTTCCAACCATATCTAATACCCCGGCGGGACAACCCCGTTTTCGCAGCACTTTCCAGCTTGCAACCAATTTGACCACGATACCGGCAAACTTGTTTAATGGTGTATCTGGTTCCGCGGATGGTATGTTCCGTTCTACATTTGATAAAAGTGGTTTAACAGCCATACCATATGGGCTGTTTGCGAATGCTACTGGTGGCGCACAAAATATGTTCCGTTCTACATTCTATGAATGCAAGGGGATAACATCCCTGCCTGATGATTTATTTGCTGGAATTACTGTTGCCGCGAACAATGAATTTATGTATACACTTTTTGGAACAACAGGTTTGACGGGCAAATATATTCCGCCGTCCGCATTTACTGGTTTGATAAATGCAAATCCTCCTCATCCGACTACTGGCAATATGTGGACCAGGACATTTGATTGTAGTGACGGCACCGGGTTGGTGAAAGAATGCCCGCCAAGAATGCATCAATTTTTGACAGGATACGAAGGAACCACGGCAAATTCTACATGGGCTGGGCATGTTTCCTGTGAATTGAACAACCCATGTGTGGGGCTGGAATATTGGGATTCAACGGATGAAGAATGTAAACCGTGTCCACCTGGATACACATATGATGACAGTGATACCAAAGGTTCAATTGACCAATGTTTGATTCATTGTCCAGCCGGTAAATATATTGCGAATGCTGGCGACACGACATGTACAGATGTTGGTGTTGGATATTACTCTGAAGAATCCACGGTGGGATATGGTTTAACAGGTTTACACTCACAGTGTCCACATGCCATGCCTACATTAAACAATATTACCAACGCGACAGATGAATCACAGTGTGTTGTATATTGCCTTGACACAAAATATCGCGATGAAACAACCAATTCCTGTGTTCCGTGTCCAACAGGATATACTTATAATACCGAAGATGGTAAAACATCCGCCAGTGATTGTGAAATCCGCTGTAGTGGTGGAACATGGTTGCCAACGGCAAATGCGCCATCTTGCATTAATGTGGGGGATGGATATTATGCGGCGGCAACAACAGTCGCCTATGGTTCAACCAGTACGCGTGAACAGTGTACAAATGGTCGATTGACCGGGATTATTAACGCATCTGATGAATCACAGTGTATAAACCTGTGCAATGGTGCAACATATATGAATGCTGGGACAAATACGTGTGAGCCATGTCCAATTGGATATAATGCACATACACTGTCTGGGAAAACATCGATAAATGAATGTCAGATTCATTGTTATGCCGGAACATATATCGCGAATGCTGGTGATATAGTATGCACCAGTGTTGGCGATGGATATTATGCCGCGGCATCTACTGTCAATTATGGTCAAGACAGCGCATCGGCACGTCAACAATGTCCAAATGGTCAAATGACAGGGACACAAACTGCAACGAATGTGTCGCAATGTCAAACATCGTGTCAAAACACACAATATTATGATTCTACATCTGGTCAATGCGAAGATTGTCCAGCGGGATACGAAGATAATGTGATAGATGGTAAGAGTTCTATTAACCAGTGTCAAATTTATTGCGCAGCTGGAACAATTCCCGCAACATACACGCGACTTGAATTTTTGCAAAGCAGAAACCAAAGACAATTTATAGATACTGGATACAGCATCTCAAGTGACCATGTCAACGGAACAGTAGTAGTATCAAATCCTGTCACACTTAATGGTGCCCAAGAAGATTCTGGTAATTTTATTGGAAATATATATGGACCCGGGGGATTTAGTTCTGGATGGAAAAAGAAGGTTTTTGGTGTATGGATACAGAATGTAAATGGCAGTGGTGGTAAGTCACAGTATACCGCCCCATTGAACCAAGATCAGGTTTATACGATAACATATGATGTCGCTTTGACTGTTTCTGGTAACAAGAAAAATGGTAAAGCAAACCTTACGGTTGATACTCACACTGCGCCAGAAAAAACTGTAAATAATGTGTCTATTAACGACGAAGGAAATACGATGAAATTGTTCACGAATGGTATTGCGGTTAGAAACGACAACACTAATAGCATTGATGTTCAATATAATGATGTATTGTTTGGTGGACGTATATATTCAATGCAACTTTATGACAATGGTGTATTGAAATTAGATTTAATTCCTGCCCGACGTGAATCAGACGGCGAATTGGGTATGTATAACAAGGTTAACGGTGAATTTTATACAAATGCTGGGTTTGAAACCTTTATCGCTGGTGCTGATGTCGGTGATCCGTTTGCCGCATGTGGACCCGTGGGTAATGGATACTATGTTGGTGCAACCTATACAAATTACGGTTCTGCCCCTGTACGCAACCAGTGTCCAAATGGATCCCCAACAATGGAAAATGGTGCTGTTATAAATGATGCCACCAATATATATCAATGCGATGGGGTTCAACCGTGTTCTAATGCAGAATACCCAGATATGTCCACCGGCGTATGCACATCATGCCCAACAGGTTATGACGATAATACCCAAAACGGCAAACAATCTGTTTATGAATGTCAAATATATTGCGAAGCAGGAACATATCTGGCACATGCTAATGATGCAACGTGCACAAATGTTGGTAATGGTTATTATGCGGACGACAGTTTGATAAACTGGGGTGATGCCGGCACGCGTACGCGTTGTCCCGACGGTGGTGCCACAAACAAAGAAAATGCGATTGATGTTTCAGAATGCGAAACAGTTACAAATACATGCTCTGGCGCGACATATTTAGATTCAAATGTGTGCGAACCTTGCCCGACGGGGTATGATGCCAATATAACACCGGGCAAAGACAATATAGAACAGTGTCAAATTATCTGTCCTGCGGGTTCATACATTGCAACTGCGAATGACGCATCATGCACCGATGCTGGTGCGGGATATTGGGCCCCGGGTGGTGTGGTAAATTATGGTTCAACCAGTACGCACACACAATGCACGACGGGATTAACGACGGTTGGATACGGACATGGTGCGAATGAAGTTGGCGATTGTGGTCGTAAATTGCATATTGGCAATTATGTTCTTTATTCCAAAACGACGAAACCGAGTGAGCCTGCAATAAATATTCAACCTGTTGGTGGTAATACAGTATTTTATGTTGGGGCCAGTGATTCTGATCAAACCCTGACCACGTTGCATGTGACCCAGGGTAACACGCAATATACCATGTATGACGACAGTATTTTGCATGGTGAACGTGATTTTGAAACAAATACGCGTATTACCCAATAACTAAAAAAATATCACAAAATGTGATTAAGTTTTATCATATAAATAAAACAACAAAGGTTTGATTTTTATTCCAACCAAATGGTTGCGCGGGTTGTGCTGGATGTAGAACCCACAGGTATAGTCACTTCACCCTTGGTAACGGTAACAGTTCCATTACTTGCTGTAACCCCTGTTACAACCGGCCCAGAATTTGATTCAACGACATTTGATGATGATAATTTATCTTGTTTTGCGGCATCTATGGAATCATATGCACCTTCAACATAGGATCTAGTTACCACTTTTGTATTAGGGACAGTTTCGGCAACCGCCGGTATAACTAATAAAATTCCAATAAAAACACAAAAAACTCTCTTCATCTTATAAAAATGTCCGAACAGCTATGTTATATCAAAAAACAATCATAACTGTCCAGACATAAATTTAGGTATTTTTATTAATCACCTTGCTGTGCTGGTGTCGGATTAGTCAAAGTAACTTCTTGGTTCGTATCAGTATTCCAAGTTGTGTACACTTTCAACACTTTAGCACTTTGGGTGGCAACACTACCAGCAACTTCATTGATAGCACCAACCAATGAACTTTGATCTGTTGTTGTCAAGCTAGATAATGTACCAATATTTGTGTTTGCTGTATCGGCATCATCTTGTGCAGCCGCTGCAGCAGCCATAGCAGCATTAGCAGC
>CACXVH010000008.1 GCA_902771095.1 uncultured Pseudomonadota bacterium | reverse complement strand
TTTTCAACAGTTTGTTTATCTGTGCTGACGCGTATATAACCGTATATCATATAAAAACTCCTTTTTGTTTTGTTATTACCTCCTTTTGTTCTTTGCCAAATAAGTATAACAATAAAAACACAAACAAATAAAAAAGTTCGTAAATTGGTAAAACGGTTATAGTTTTCAACACCCAACTTTCGAACTCATAAAACTATTAGAAAACAAAGAAAAAACCGACCCAAAAGGTCGGTTTTATCATTTTTGGCGCCATTTTTCACAATGTGCCGCAAGCTTTTTTAATGTCCCATAAGTAAAATCTGATGGCATATAGGGATCCCACAAATCTTCCATTCGTGGCAATGGTGTTGAAACAGGGTACTTATCAATATTGTCTTTATCGTATATAACGGCATAGTTTCTTATCATGTCGCGTTCTGCATTTTTATAAAAATGCACTGTATATCCTTCCATAAAATGATGAGGATTATAGTGCTGCAGTAATTTCTTGTACATTGCATATCCTTTTAGCTATATTCATTTTACGCGTATTATACGTATATATGAGTTAATGTCAAAAAAAATCTCCGTTTGTCGATTTTTTAAGATTTTCTTAATTGTCCCACTCGGGATTGGTCATGCGCTTCGCTCTGGCGCATCCCGGTTCAAACCCGGGGGTTGAACAGAAATTAAAAACACCGAATAAATCGGTGTTTTTGATTTCTGGCAGGACATACTGTGCAATTCACGAACTGAGTTTATGCGTGATTTGTTGTTATTCGGGAAAGAAATTAAGGTGTTTTTGAATACACATTACTTTGTTTCAGGGTGATATTGTAAATATGTATTTTCAAAAACACTCTCTACAACCGCTTGCCCTTGTTCATTTAGATGTATTCCATCTTCACAAATGTAATCACTTAATTTATGAATGTCTAATAAGGTTTCACGAACAGGCACCACAGGAATATTGTTATCTATGGCAATTTGTTTAAATGCAACTGCATATAATTCTTGATGTCTGTATATAAAATTCACATCCCCCAAGAATTGCAAAATATTTGCGGCACGTTGCTTATCACCCTTGGAAATCCATTTAAAATATTTATTTGCATCAATTGGTGGCAAAGACATTATAGCAATACGTTTTCCTAATTTGCGTAATTTATCAATGATAGTTTGAGTATTTACCTTAAACTGTTCTAATGAAACACTTGGTTTAATATCTTTGTTGGTCGGATTTTCTGCAACAATATCCCAATTAAAATCGCAATCGTTTCCACCAAATTCAACCAAAAACAAATCGTTTTCTAATCCGTTATTAAATACACCATCTGCTATTTTTACAGCTTTATCTGTTGTACAACCAAATCTGGAATAATTTTTTACAGAAACAGGCATATTACGACTAAACACATCTACGGCATTGTTATCTGATATTTTATATTTTTTAGAGTCATCATCTAAAACAATTCCTTTTGACAAAGAATCACCAAACACATTGATATTATCTATGATTTTCATTAAATATCCCCTTTTTCAACAAACAAAATATTGAAATAAAAACCAGAAAAATTCAAGCACAAAACAATACATACAAAAAAAGGTTAGATTTCTAACCTTTTCTTTTTAAAAGTTCGTAAATGTGTAAAATAGGTATAGATTTTACCGCCCAACTTACGAACTTGTGAAAGTATTGGAAAACAAAGAAAAATCGGGCATCAAACCCGATTTTTGAATTTTGGCAGCCCCACTCGGATTTGAACCGGGATTCTCGCCTTGAAAGGGCGGTGTCCTAACCATTAGACGATGGGGCCAGACCTTAATATAACCGCCGTTTCACCGGCGGTAAAAATAGATGGCGGGATGTAAGGGGCTCGAACCCTCGACCTTCTGCGTGACAGGCAGACGCTCTAAACCAGCTGAGCTAACACCCCAGAGCGACACACATATTATAATGAAACATTTCAAAAATCAAGCATTTTTTTCATGAATTGACAAGACACGCAAAATTACTTATACTATTCAATTATGAAACGCGTATTTATTTTAATTTGTATGATTTTATTATGTGCTTTGGTTTTGGGTGGTTGCGGTGTGAAGTCCGCACTGGAACACGACCCGGATTATCCACGCAATTATCCTGTGTATTAAATTGGGGGTATGGCGAAACTGGTAGACGCGCTGGATTTAGGTTCCAGTGGGGAAACCCATAAGAGTTCAAGTCTCTTTACCCCCACCATTTTTCAAATCAAATACATCAAATACCCGGCATAACAAAGCAAAAACAACACCCCTGCCCTTTTGCTTAAATTTTGCGCATGTATAGCAAACAACCACAACATTATTGTTATCATAACTGATATTGCAGCATCAATCACAAAAGCATATTCAAAGTGCATCTGTTGAACCATACTTGCCACCCCCAGCACAAATAATATATTAAATATATTTGAACCGATTATGTTTCCAACAATTAAACCTGTGCGTTTTTTGCGCGCAGCAGCCACACAAGTAACCAATTCAGGCAAACTGGTTCCAAACGCAACCAAAGTCAGACCAATGATACGATTGGGAACATGTAATAAAGTTGCCAAATTTGTTGCAGATTTAACTGTTAAATCGCTGCCCCAAACCAAAGCAATCAAGCCCAATACCAAAAACAATATTATTTTTCCAGATGACATAAATTGACCTTCTTCGGTCTGGAAAAATTCTTTTTTATCTGCAAAAACCAAATACCCCAAAAAGACACAGAAGAATAACAACAATATTCCCGCAGCAAATCTTGTTATCGCACCATATTGCACCCCAAACCACATCAACATTATTGTTATAAATATTACAAAAGGTATTTCATATCGTATTGTTTCCTTTTGAAAACGCAGTGGTGTTATCAACGCAGAAACCCCCAATACCAATAAAATATTAACTATATTGGATCCCAACGCGTTACCGATTGCAACACCATTTGCGCCATGCAAAACCGAAGTAATTGAAACTGCCGCTTCTGGCGCACTAGTTCCCATCGCAACAACTGTTAAACCAATGATAATTTCCGGAATATTAAAACGGTGTGCCAAGGCGGTAGCCCCATCCACAAAGGCATTTGCACCACGAATTAGCAAAAACAAGCCAACGATAAGTAATAATATATTTATCAACATGATATTCAAATTATACCATATTTCAAAATTCAAAAAAATGTTTTTTTGGTTCCCTGTTGTGGTTTGAAAATTCTGCCCTTGGGGGAATTTTTACCACCAAGAAGAATCACTACTTGACAATTATATATTTTGTGCTACATATGTTATATAAGATGTAAAAAGGAAAAAATATGGCAAAATTAGAAAAGTTTTTATTAGGAACTATGTTGGTTGGCGGACTTACTTTCGGCGCGTCCAGCTGTTCTTCAAAAAACAAAGATTCAAAAGAAGATGAGACAGAAATAAAAGCCAAAAATCAGAAAGATGCCACATATGGCGATTTTAAAAAACGTATGCAACAATTAACACCTCAGTTAATGGTAGAAACAATTTTGGCAGAAGGTGCTGAATTTGATGATAAAGGTTTATGCAAACCACACAGCAAAAAATTGAATAACGGAAAACAAGATAAATGGACACATGGATTTGGTATAACGCAATTGGACGGCAAACCTGTCACAGGAAAAACTCGTCATATCACAGTTAAAGAAGCATACGAAAAATCTGTGGACTTTTATGAAAATGTAGAAACATATTATTTCATGTGGTGCTATGAAATCGGGATAGACGGTTTGTGTATCGACACAAAAGAAAAAGCATTGGGATTGGCAGATGTTATGTATAATGCTTATACATCATGCATAGAAGATAAAAATAGTACAACTCATTGTAATCGCAACCAAAAACTGCGTGATTTATATGAAATGTACGGGGATACTGTTAATGCAGAACAAGTAAAAGCAATATTTGCTGAATACCCTATTAAAGGTAATTATAGTTTTTACAATGCTTTAAATGGTGGGACTGCTGAAGATTGGGCGAATACTCTTGGTAATTTTTGTGCTGAACAAGGTGGTATTTACTGGCGTCGTTGGTTACAAGGGCAGATAGCCATGGGCAATATCACATACAAAGATTTACTAGATTTACCAATTAAAAGCATGTATGAATTTTGGTGTTTGGTTGGCAAGGATAAATCCGTTTTCTTCAAAACAAATAAAGATGGCAGCGCTACTGTCAACCCTGAAGGTTTAAAAAAGTTTAAAGAGTGGATAAAAAATCCTGTCACAAAAGAAGGTAAACCTAATACAAACAAAACTGTGCGTCAGATAATAAATTCTGTAAACCCTGAAATAATAAAAAGCATAGAAAAGGCCACGTTTGACGCACCTGTACAAGATACATACTTTGTTTTGTTTGAACAAATAAGACAACAATATTCTTGTAATGCGCAAAATGATACATCATATACCGCATATAAAAACGGCGATTATGACAAGGCATTAAAGGCAGGAAAATCGGCATTAAAATTGGCAGAAACAAACAAACAAAAAGGTGCTGCTAACTATAACATCGGAATCAGTTATATGGAATTAGGCAAATATAACAAAGCAGTTCATTATCTGGAACAATCGTTGGCGCATAATGAAACACCAGCAGGTAAAACAGCGCTAGAAACTGCGAAACAAAAACAAAGTGAACGCAGTGATAAACGCGGTAAAACCGCAAAAGGTATTTTGATTGGCGCGGGTATTGCTGGCGCGGCGATATATGGTCGCAAAAAATACTTGGCATATAATCAACGTCAAAGATAATAGACAAAGAACAAAAACACCGCCCAAACGGGCGGTGTTTTTATCTTTCCTTTTTCGCATTATCTTTTGGAAAGTGGTTATACTTTGGATGTTCGTGTGTATCAGATGGCAAAAATTCTGCGAACTGAGCCAATGTTAACCCTGTCGCATCCAAGACACATGCCAAACTTGATGTGCTTATCCAACGCGGTTGTCCACAACGCGTACTATATTTACTGCGATTAAAAGTTGTTGGATCCAAACCAGATATTTTTGCCAAACGCGAACAAGATATATGAAAACTTTCCGCGACATTACAAATTCCACCCCATAATTCACTATGTGTCATGAAAAATCTCCTTTATAAGATATTTTTCATTTTAACAAAATTTAAGAACACAGTCAATAAATTCTAGTATTAATAGAAAACAATATTAAAAAACCAAGAAAAATTCGATATTTAAAAAACCGATAAACGAATCGATTCCTATAAATTTTCTTGACAACGATATTATACTATAAAAAAATTATTTACAATAATATATGCCCCCCTATTTTTCCAAAAACATCACAAATGCATGATTTCAACATCTGGAATTTTGTTTGCAAAATGTTTAGAAAGTCCTTGACTTGTGCGGATTTTAAGGTTATTACATGTCGCGTTATTCGGGCATAGTTCAGTCGGTAGAACAACGGACTGTTAACGGCCAGAGAGGCACCTTTCCCCATCATTACAAACCTGAAATTTTCCGCGGATTTCCACCACAGTTTTGGCAATGTGTTACATACGATTCCCTGCTATAACACCCCACAATCCCCCCAACAAACGAATAAAAAGTTATACACGTGTTACATATTTGCAGTTATACATTTGTTATACGGTTGATTTTATAACACTATTCTTCGCTTTTTGGCAAAAAAATAAGTTTATCTATATGCTTCTTCCATATGTCTACAAGCAATCAATTTTTTCAATCTCTCTACATTTTGTTCGCTTGATACCCAACTCAATTCCGGTTGTACCGCGCCCATCAAAAACATACATATACAATAGAAAAATTGTCTGTCCAGAAATGTCTTATAAAACTGTTTACCATATCCTGTTTCTAGTGATTTTTGCGGTTCGCCATACATATATCTGAATTCGTACGCAGGATCTGCATACTGAAAAGCCCCAAAATCAATTATACCTGTAATTTCTTGACAACTATCATTTACCATGATGTTATTAAAGTGCAAATCTGCGTGACTGGGTAACAGTTTAACATCATTTGCCGCACTCTCGTATGTGCTTAAAGCATTTTCTATAACCGAACGTTCTATCGCTGTCAGTTTACCACGAATTTCTTTTGTATACCAATTGTGAAAATATTCTATTTGGTACCGTGCGGTACGTTTTAATCGACCTGGGTATTTCTGGGCAGTTTATTGAATGTATTAAATTGCAAATTCTTCCATACTGGATCAATATTGACCGCTTTATTTTATCTGGCAATCTCAGATATTCTTCATATGAAAAAGTTTTACCCGGAACCTTGGTTTCTATTAAAATTTCATGTCCATTTTCTAATATGGAATGTTTAATCACTTTTGGTATAACAAACCTTATTTTTTCGGATAAATACTCTAGAACCATGCCCTCTGCATTTTGATATTCATTGATTGTTTTCTTCTTAGAAACCTTAGCTATAAACTCACCATTGATTTCCCATGTTTGTGCAAACACCCCCTCGTTAAGAGGGGTTATTGTATCTATCTGAACATCAGACAAGTTTGTTTTTATAAAATTCAGTATTTCTTTTTTCAAATTATCTCATTTTTTGTATATCTAATACTTTCGTTTTAAAAGTTCCCATAGGGATTTTAATAATACGTTCTTCGCCGACTTTTGCACCCATCAAAGGGGCCACAACTGGTGCATTATAACTATATATTTTGTTTTTAAGGTCTTGTGCCCCAAGTGGTACCAAACCTATTATTTTTTCTTGGGTTTTAGCATTAGCTATATTTTCTTCTATAATTTTAACCCAACAGTACATACCAACAACTTTTGGTTTATCTGGTACAACAGCGGAAAACACAGTGTAATTTTCTATATCTTTCATGGCTTTAAATAATCTATCTTCTGCCAGTTTTTCTTCACGGGTTGCGTTTTCGTAAGCAAAATTGTCGTGCCATGTATTGGTATCGCCTTCAAATGCAGTATTTTTATCTTGTCTTATAGCTTCCAAAGCTTGCTGCAATTCTTTGATTTTTACACTACATTCTTGTAAATATTCTTTAGTAACAAAAATTTTCATTTTTTTATACCCTTATATCTTATGTTTCTGCATTATACTGCGTTTTTTTCAAACAGCAACTCTGGGATTTCTTTTATATTCATTCCTTGTTTTTTATATAATTCTTCTGTGTTACACGATACTATCATTTTATTGTTGTAACCACATTTGTCAATAATTTCATCATAAATAGTTTCGTCATCAGATTCTATTTCCATATAAGGTTGTAAAAAAGGCCATTGGTCAATATCGATCTCTGCACCTTTGTATTCATATTGTGTGCGTATTTTTTCTTGCACATTTCTTTTTGCAAAACCTAATGCAAATAATAGCGCGTCTGTATCTTCTACATTTGAAACAGTAATTTCAAATTCGCCAACTTTCTGAACTTTATTATTATTTTTGTTAAACACATGTTTAACGGTTAGTGTTGATTTATTACCTGTTCTACGCAGACGTACCCATTTATTGGGATTTATCCCCATTCTTAGAATTTTTGAAGCAATGGGTGATTGACAGATAGAATCAATATTTGGTAATTTTTCAACAATCTGGTCTAAACTCGTCACATTATATTTATGTAATATTGGTGTTATATCTTCATCTGGCAGCAAATCTTCGATTTCTACGAATAAGTTTTTGAGACGTTGTTTGTATGATTTTTCTATTAACACACCTGGGTGTTTATTTAATTGATCCGTGATTTCTTGGAACCGATGTGATATTGTTGGCAAATCATATGTATAAATTTTCTGATGCTTTTCTTCTATAAATTTTGCACCAATAGCGTTCATTTTTTGTTTTGCATCGTCAACAGATATATTCAATATTTTGATTTCTTTTTCAAAGCTCATCTGTTTATCCCCCGTAGTTGTTTGATTAAAATGTCTTTACCATTATCATTGTAACATAGATTGCCACTAGGTGTTATAATTAAATATTCTTTTTCCAAAGAAGTTTTATCCCTGAATGTAACATTTTTATTTGTTAAATTTGTAAGAAAAAGTTCTCTTGCTTGTGCAAATTGTGTTTGTTTTATTGATGTTTTTTCAAATGTATCTATGGCTTGTCCCCTTATTGGTGAAACTTGGAATAATCTAACCCCGTCAATTGGTAAATTATTTAGATTACGAATCAATTCATCCATTGTATTTATATTTAACCTGTTAACCACAACATTTATCGTGACTGTCTTTGTTGGATAATATTTTTTGATTTGGTTCACAGTTGTGTAAACATTATATTGATGATAATAACCGCGCCCAAGATTTTCATTAACATTTGGATTACAGGTGTCTAATGATAAAGTAAATGTATCTATGTAATCTGCAATTTTGTTTAAATATTCTTTGGAAAGCAATGACGCATTCGTGTTGATTTTATTGATGATTTTATGCTCAAAAGCAGTGCGTAAAAGAATATCTATACCGTCATATAAAAGCGGCTCACCACCAGACCAAGTTAATTCAGAGACACCTTTGGATACAATGTATTGTAAAATATCCATGTTTTCCCTTAATGTACAATCTTGGGATATTTTATCTCTGAAACAATAAATGCAATGTTGGTTACATTTGGATGTTATGTTCCAACATAACTCTTTTTTTATCATCTTTGTCTCTTTTTTGCCAGTATATATCCAAATCTGTGATAATGGTGGTAGGGGTGTTCGGTATGTGCATATTCAAATGATAGTGTGTTATTTTCCCTTATATGCAATATATCCCAATGTTCAGAATCAAAAAATTGAACCATTTGCCCTTTCCTAAGATATTTATTAACAGGATATAACGTATAATCGATTTCATCTATGGCAAGCATATAATCAATATACAAAAGTCCACCATCAGATACAATTTCTTGAATTATGTTTGTCTTTTCTTTTAATGTTTTAGCCGCATTTAATGAATATTGGTATGAGCAAGATGTGAATACTACGTCAAATTTTTCGTTTGGTGGACATGCATAAAAATTTCGTTCTTCAATTTTAACCAGGTCACTAAGTTGTTCAATTTTTACTTTTTCTATACAACCCTTATAGGTTCTTTTTTCTGTTGGAAATGGTTCTAACGTTGTGCGACCATTGTATGGTATATGACCGTTTTTTGTAAAAACGGGGAATTCTTTTTCTGCCCCGTACAGGGCACTTTTATCAACTTCGTATCCTGTAACACTATGTCCTTTGCGTGCAAAAGGAAAAACGAATTTGCCATCAGAACAACCAACTATGCATGTAGAAAAACCGTTTGGAAATTCATGTTCCGCCAATTGTATCAAGTTGTATAATCTGGTTGGTGGTCTTCCCCAGATGCTTTTAGTTTTCATATTAACGCCTTTTTGTGTTTTGATTACAAGTATAACCGTAACAAGTTTGATAGTTTTTAATTAAATTTGATATTTCCTCCAATGTCATGTCATTTACAACCAATCTGTTAATGCCGGTGACGAAATTGTTTGTAATCGGTTGTTGCAGTAAAATAATTCTGTAATCGGGATAACATTTGATATCAAAATCGATACCTTTATCTATATTTATTAGATTTTTTAATTGCGTGTTTTGACATTTTTTACAGCCAAATAAATGTTTAAAACACATTCTGGTAAATACCAGCGGTAATTTACCATATGTTATATAATTTATTTTTACATCGCCTAAAATTTGTGAATTTTGTTTGAAAGATAACTCTGGTGAAGCGGTAAAAATATTTATACCATATTGTTCAAGGTATTTCAATGTTTGTTTGTTCCAAATTGATATCGTATAATCTGTTAAACGCTCTTGTAATGGTATTTCAGAAAATGCGGACAATTGACCAATATGAGTGAACATAACCCGTTTTCCAGAAAACACCGAATAATACTTGGTTAAATCCACATCTTCAAAATTAAACATTGGTAATTTATAAATTGTATTTTTGCTTCCTGTTTGTGATGCTTGTCCCAAATTTGTAATACTGGCTATGTTATATATAACAGTCATATTTGGATATTTTTGTTGTAAAACAGATACGGTGTTTGCATCATCTGTTTCTAGCCATATTTCTGCTGGTTTTATTTTTTTATTTAAATGTCTTTCTTGTTTATTTGGAATGTGTTTTATCAAATTTTCTAAAATATTTTTATCTATGAATAATTCGTTGTTTTCAGATTCATTGCCTGTTATTTTATAAACATTTATGCCTGTTTGCTGCTGTATCGTATCGACAAAATAATCTATATCAAAATTTATAAATTGTGCATGTTTTGGTCGTATATATTTATGTCCTGTGCCGCAACTGTCTATAAATGTAATTTCTTGAACAAACCCATTTTCAGATTTTATATTAAAACTAATATTGTTTCCTGATATATTGTAAGCAGCAGTATATAACAGTGGCATAGCACGCAAATGTTTTTCGTTAAACAGCCCGTTGTTTTCTATATTTGTTCCGTACATATACCCAGTCTGAGGATATACCAATTCGTTTCTTTTTAATTTATCAACAAATGCACCAACTTGTTCGGGATCCCTTTTACGACCTTCTATTTTCCAACTCACCACTTGCGGTAAATCTTTTATTATACCAGCGCAGTTCATATCAGGGACATATAACAGGTTCCCTTTGGCACATTTTGTGGAATAATTATCACGACAAAATATTTCACATTTTCCACGATTTCCACTGCCACCGTTTAACAGGGAAGAAAAATAACATTGACCAGAAAAACTGATACATTGGGATCCATAGATAAAACATTCCGTCTCCAATTTTGAATTATCACATGTTTTTTTTACGATATCTTTTGTAAGCTCTCTGGCTAATATCACACGTGTCGCCCCCAATTGTTCTGCAAATTTCATATCATCAGAATTATGAACGCCAAATTGTGTAGAAAGATGAATTGGAATTTTTGCAAAATGTTTTTTTAATTGTGATATCAATCCTAAATCCGTCACTATGAAAGCATCTGGTAAATATTCGGGATGTTGATTAAATAGTTTTATGATTTTTTCGATTTCATTATCAAACAACAATGTATTTAACGTCAGGTAGAATTTTATACCATGTTTGTGTAATTTATCCAAAACAGATTTATATTGATTGAAAGAAAAATTATCTGCTTTATCGCGTGCATTCCATTGTTTAAAGCCGCCATATACCGCATTTGCCCCGCTGCGTATTGCTACGCCAACATGTTTCATAGAACCAGCAGGAAACAATATCTCCATAATTATCGACTTGCACCTTTTTGTATTTGCAATACTTTTTGTTTAGTACTTTCAAAAACCTGTTTGGGATCTAAATAGTCTGTATCTATCGCAAAATACGGTATTTTAAATCGTATCAAGAAATCTTCCATCTTGTCATGACCAATAACGTGTTTTTCTTTATCCTTCAAATCCCAACCTTTTGGATCCCGATTGTATAATCTTTGTAATCTCGTTTCTACGCTACCTTTTAATAAAAATGTAATATCTGGGGTCCCAATAATTTCTATTAAATGTTTAAAAACAATATCTGATTCTGGTGTGCCGTTCCAAAAATAATTAGATGCAAAATGTCTGTCTAACACCAAATTATCTTTATTATGGCATGCAACCAGGTTGCCCAATCCAATAAAATATGATTTCACGACAGAATCTGTCATATCATACATAATATTCATAGTGTTTTTGAATTCTGGGTTGCTGGCACCGCCTTTGAAAAATGTTTGAACAGGCGTAGCTATATATTCATACCCTAAAAAACTCGCCAAGGATTTTGCACACGTAGTTTTTCCTACGCCATCCATGCCTTCAACAGCAAGAATCATCTGTACCTCGTTTTAGTCAATAGTAACACGCTTTTTTAAATTGTCAACTTTTATATAATAAAAACACAAAATATAGTTCTGACAATAGTTATTACAGCATATTCCATATTTCTTGTTATGCATTTGTTATATATATAAAATAGCAATTATAAAAATCTTGAAAATCAAAATAAACATGTAAAAATAATATCTGAACAAAGGGTATTATTATGCCGGAACGTGCAATGTTTAAAGGTGTTATTAACCTTATCATCAAAAAAGATGATAAAGTTTTATTGTTTTTCAGAAATGATGGATTTTTTAACTATGATGGTGGCTGGTGGGTTTTACCGGCTGGTCATATTGAACAACACGAAACAGCACAAGATGCCGCCATTCGCGAAGCCAAAGAAGAATTGGATATTGATATCGCACCATCTGATATAAAATGTATTCATGTGATGAGTAATTTGGCTAGCCGTACTGAAAGTTTTGATTTCTTTTTTGAAGTGTCAAAATATACTGGCACAATTCGCAACTGTGAAGGCGATAAATGTGCTGATATGCAATATTTTACATTGGATGAAATAAAAAATCTGAAAAATGTTGTATCAACAACACGTATTTCCTTGGCAAATATAGCAAAGGGACAAATTTATTCCGAATGCAAATCGTATAAAAGTGCAACCAGATAAAAAGGTTACATATGATAAAAGATAAAAATATGACATCAGATATTCCATATCAATTCACTATGAGTGTGCGGCATAAATATTTTGAATTGATAAAATCAGGACAAAAAGATATTGAATTACGCGCATACGATGAAAAACGTAAAAAGATGAAAGCCGGCGATAAATTCCTGCTGTTTGACGCAGAAAATCCAAACGAATACATCATCTGTGAAGTTTTGAATATGCATATTGCACCTGATTTTGAATCTTTATTTAAAAAGATTGATATAAAACGTTCGGGGTTTAAAGATATAGCCGAACTTATGGATACAATTACTAAGTTTGTATCCCGCGAAGAATTAGCCCGTGAACAAGTCGTCGGCATGGAAATCAAACGCATTAAATAAAAATCATACGCCCATCCGCCCGCGCCAGTTTTTGCCCTACTTTTTCGCCATTATTTTCTTATAGGTTTCTATAATTTTACCTCTATATCTGTTTTTATATTTTTTACAAACATTTCATCGTGTGATACCAGTAATATTGCACCACGATATTGATTCAAAGCATCTTCTAATATCGATATACTTTTAATTTCGAGATTATTGGTTGGTTCGTCCAAAATCAATAAATCTGGTTGTTCTGTGCTACCAAGAACCGCTGCTAATGTCGCTTTTAACAATTCTCCACCAGATAAAACACTGACACGCTTATTTGATGTATCACCCCGGAATCCAAAATTTGCCGCGATTACATGTGCATCATGTTTCAAAACACCAGCAATATCCATAATATTTTCAACTATGTTTTTATTTTTGTCCAGAACTGATAAATCCTGATTTAGATACGCAATTTTACCAAACGTTTTTATTGTTCCTGATTTTGGTTTCAAATCACCACAAATCAATTTCAACAAAGTTGATTTACCAGAACCATTTTTGCCGGTAATACGAATTCTTTGCCCGCCATACATGGAAAAATCAAAATTATCAAAAATCATTTCCGTCCCATAACCAAATTTCAATCCAGATATTTGAATCAATTCTTTGCTGTAAAAAGGTTTATTCGGCACAGGTATTTTGATTTTATCGTCTATCATTTGTTCTGATAACGATTGTTGCAATTCAATTTGTTGATTTAGTTTTTTCTGAATGATATTGCGTTTTTTGGCTTCTGTTTGTTGGCTTTTACCTTTCAAAGCATTTGCTTCTAATCTGCTACGTCTGGAATTAGCAATATCTTTTGCTTGTTTTGCTTCATGATGTTGTCGAGTGTTTTGCGCAATATTTATTGTATTATTCAACCTGGCAATAGATTTTTGCGTATCGGCATACTTGGAATAAAGGTTATTTGATTCAATTCTCTTTTGTTCCAAATAAAAATCATAATTTCCACCATACACTTTTAATTTGCCATTTTGTAAATCAATAATTTTATCCATCTGTTGCAAAAGTTCCCTGTCATGCGAAACAATAACAGCACCATTTGGATAACTGTTTAATTGATTAAAGAATATTTGTTTGGCATCCGAATCCAGATTATTTGTTGGTTCATCCAGTAATAAAATATCTGCGCCACTTTCAAAAGCACGCATAAGCGCAAACATTTGTTGTTCGCCCCCACTTTTAGAATCTGATACATTTATTTGATTCAACATATAAACACTGGCATTTTTGCCGACATTGCCAGAATCTGGCAATAAATCACCCGCCAACAATTTTAATAATGTTGTTTTGCCAGAACCATTGTCACCAACGATTGCAACTTTGTCAAAATCATTAAATACTACAGATACATCGTCAAATATAGTTCTGTATGAATCATAAGAAAAAGATACATTTGTTAAAGAGATGCTAGACATGATAAAAACCTTTGTTATATTGTAATCGCCATTTGCATATTTCTATGCACAGTTTGTTTATAAAAATCACAATATTACATACGCATCGGTTTTTATCCTTTTGTTCAGATTACACGCTTGAATTATATTACAAATATTTGCAAAAGCAAGGTATTTGATAAAATAGCCGTTATTTTGTTATCTTTTTTAAGCTTTTCGCATTGCGGCCAGTTAGAACCGGTTTGCCTGTCTTGTGCGATCGTTTTCAACTGGTCACAATTTGTGACCGTTTCATTTCTTTTTTTCTTTGCTAAAAAGATAGCCACCCCAACCCAAAATAGCCAGTAAAAAGAAATAACTGGACAAGCGGCAATAAAATACGGGCAAATACGACAACCTTAAAAGGATTGTCTATGAAATATACGCATTTTGACGATATGGAACAAACCGCCCAAACGGGCGGTTTAAAACACTATATCATTTCTTTACTATTTTAAAGAACGTTTTACGACCAACACGAACAAATAACGTTTTGCTTGTGGATATAATCTCATTTATATCAGCAACCTTTTCATCATTTATTGTGACGGCATTTTGCAAAACCAATCTTCGTAATTCAGTTTTTGATTCCGTTGGCATACCAATTTGCAGAATATCCATTACCGACAACTCTGGTTTGTCTGTTGCAAATTCCGGTGCGTTTTCTGGAAATACTTTATTTGAAAAAGTATTTTTGAAATGTTCTAATGCAGAATTTGCGGCATCGGCGCCATGGAATATTTCTACGATTTTGTGTGCGGTAAATAACTTGGCATTCATTGGATTGTTTTCAATGTCTAATGCATCTATTTCATCCAATGGAATGCGGGTATTATTTATCAAGAAAATACGTATCATTTCGTCTGGTTGAGCCATTATTTGCCCAAACATAGTATTTGCATCTGTATTCAAAAACACACCTGTGCCACGTGATTTAGACATCAGTTCGCCTGTTATCGGATTTTCCATCAAATTATTGCACACGATGAACTTTTCTTTGTTTTTCAATTTTTTCAACAAAGTTCGCCCCATCAATGCATTAAATGTTTGGTCAACACCGCACAATTCAACATCGGCATCCAGTGCCACAGAATCAAACCCTTGGAAAATTGGGTACAGAAATTCATGCAGGTGAATTGGTCGGTTCTCTGCCATCCGTTTTTGAAACATATCTCGTTCTAGCATATGTTGTACAGTGGTATTTGATGCGAGTTCTATCAAATCACGCATAGAAAGTTTATTCAACCAATCGCCATTGAAAACAATGTGTGCGGGATTATCTGCATCGTCGAAATTTATAAGTGGCGAAATCTGACGAACCCAATCTTTTGAAAATTCGTGTACTTGTTCTGGAGTTAATCTGGCACGTGCCGAATTTCTATCACTAGGGTCACCAATACACGCGGTAAAATCACCGAACAGTACAAATACTTCATGTCCCAGTTTTCTAAACTCTTCCAACAACATAAAGTTCTTTGCATGTGACAGATGCAATGATGCATTGGTTGGGTCAGCACCTATGAAAAATCGCAATTTTTCATTCAGCAACCTTTGCTTAAATTCTTCTCGTGATGGTAAAATGTCAACAATCACCCCACGATCTAATATTTCGTCAATAATTTGTTCTTTGGTTTTCATTACTTAATCCTTTTTTAGTGTTTTATGAATAAAAAATTGGCTTTGGACGATTCCCCTTAAGGTGCCAAAGCCAATCAAACCCATAATACCTTAAGGGGTTAATAGGCGTAATAAAAACCACATGCACAAAAACGTGCAACATTAAAATTGCGATTAAGATTCATACAATCTTTTGTCATCCTATTTCATATTATAGGCAAATTATCGCAAAAGTCAAGACACTACAGGAACACCGCTTGTTTTCGACCAAATGACTGGACAATCGATTCAAAATACGGACAAATACGACAACTTTAAAAGGATTGTCTATGAAATATACGCATTTTGACGATATTGAACCCAATAATAAGACTGATTTTACTATGCTTTATTTTGCCGCCTGTCGCTCTTTACGCGAACTACAGGCCGCAATTCGCAGAACAAACGGTGGCAAATTGAACTGCCATCAGGCATGGTTACTCCGCCGCATCCAGCGCAAATTATCCCAAATGGCCGCCCACCACAAAGCCCACCAGCGCAACAACATACCAAGCCCACCTCAACCTTTTACGCAAATGGTTCGGCATTGTGTTTGTTGGTGATTAAAAGCAAAATATATACAAAACATTTCTTGATTTTTAATGTCAGAACCTTATATATAGGTAAATAATAAATTACTATAAAAACAAGGCGATAATCGTGTCTAACACAAAAAAGAATCATTACGTTCCACAGAGTTATTTGAAAGAATTCTTTGATTCAAACGGAGTTATTTATCGTCATGATAAATCTACTATGGAAACAAAATCATTTTCCTCAACGACTACAATCGGATTTGAAAATGATTTATACACTCTGAAAGAAAAAATAACAGAAGCGGACAAGCTATTATTTGAACGCATGTTACCCGTTAAACTTTCTGTTGAAGATAGAAGAATTATAAATTTATTAGTCAATTTTTTAAATGACGATATGGCAGATTTAATAAAAATCAAAACTTCGAATAAAGAGGCAGAAATTTTTATCAACAATCTTAATAAAACCGTATTAAACAACCAATCAAACATATCTAGAACCCAAGAACTTCTCTGCACAATGTACGAAAATTGTTTCTATGTCGCTAGAGATTTGATATTGGCTGCAAACAGCATAGCCCCTCTTTACCCTGTATCTACAGAATTCCATAATCCTAAATATTTTATTTATTTTAATTTGAATTGTTTGGCAATGAACCATTATAAAGAGAAATTACGAAAACAAATTCTGGCAAATTCAGAACACAGACTTACCCAACAAGAAATTGATGCTCTCAAATCATTAAATGAACCATGCAAATATAAATATGCGCCATATTATGATTTATTCTTTTATGCGATTTTCCAAATATTCAGAATTCCTGAAATGATAAAAACCACTTTTAGAAAATTAAATGATTCAAATAAATTTTCATTTTTGATGTTGCAATATTCTACCATTATATGGTTAGCAAATTGGCATGCTGATGGTATGAAACCTATTTTACTAAAAAATGCTACACAAATCCCATTTATTACATCTGATAGACCCTCTATAAACTTATATGGGAAGTTGGTTAGTAATGTGCAGGTTGTTGATGGTGCTTTTGAATTATATTTTCCTATTTCTAATAAGTTAGCGATACTATGGTCAGAAAGACCTTGTTACAAAAACATTCCCGAAATATCACTAAATTCTGACGATGAAATTAAACGTTACAATCGTCAAATTTTTGATAATGCTGGCAAATATGTATTTTCTGCTAAAGAAAATGTATTAGATCTAATTTACCCCGTATAATTACTTGAATAAAACGAAATCTACGGCATATAGAACAACGAACCAAAGGAGTTTATTGTGATATATGGTTATATTCGGGTTTCGACCGACAAACAAGACTGTGAAAATCAAAAACTGGGCATTGAATCCAAAGCCAGCGCATTGGGTTTATGCATTGATAAATACATCGAAGATGCGGGGATTTCCGGCACCAAAGAACCGGAACAGCGTGCCCTGGGCAGTATGTTACGCAAATTAAACCCCGGTGATGTTATAATTTGCAGCGAACTTTCGCGTCTGGGGCGAAAAATGTTCATGATTATGCGAATATTGGAACATTGTATGAAAATCGGTGCGCGGCTTTATACCGTCAAAGACGGCTATGAATTGGGCGACACGATACAATCCAAGGTTTTGGCATTTGCGTTTGGACTGTCCGCCGAAATTGAACGCAACCTTATTGCTCAGCGCACCAAAGAAGCAATGGCCAAATTACGAATTCAGGGCATTAAATTGGGACGTCCATGCGGTCAAAAAAACACGTGTCATATTATTGACGGTCACGAAGATTTAATACTGAATATGTATTCGGCTGGGGTTTCTAAACGCAAAATTGCCAGAACCATTCGGGTCAGTCCGCCCACAATTTCGCGATTTCTTGAATCACAAAAAGGAACCCTTTATTGTTCCAAAATTGTAAAATAAAAAAGCCCCAAAATCAACTGTTTTCAAAAGACAAATTCCTATAACAGCAATTCCTTCTTATATTTGCAAACAACGCAAAAAAGTCACGTCAGAAATATCACGAAATATCATGGTTTATCAATGTTTATCAATGTTTGTAACCAACTGCTCAGGACAACGGAAAAAACAGTAAAGATTTTTTTACCGCTTTTTTATTTTGTTATGCAAGTGTTATGCAAGACAAAAAATGCCCCAAAAGGCGGATTTTTGGGACACACAATTTTTATTTACAAAATGTTTAGAAAGTCCTTGACTTGTGCGGATTTTAAGGTTATTATAAGTCGCGTTATTCGGGCATAGTTCAGTCGGTAGAACAACGGACTGTTAACGGCGCCAAAGGGTTCCCACCACATTACTCTCTATCTGAAAAAATGCGCTAAAATACGCTACAATTACAGACAAAAATTCATACTGTTTTACCCTTAAATTATATCTAACTCCGTCTTGTTATAAATAATCTGCTACACCCTGTCTACACCAGGCGGTCTACACCCCATCTACACACCCTTTTCAACCCTGCAGAAAATCGTTACCATAATTCCTTGTTCTCGCTACACGTGGTCTACATTTTCGCTACATTCTGTCTACACATTTGCTACACCCTGGTAAGCCAACAGAACCACGGACACACGATTCTTTGTTCTCTGCATTACAACATACAGGTTGCTCAATAAAAGTTCAATCTTTTGATGGTAAAATTTCATAATCGCGTTCCATTAGCCAATTTGCCAAATCAAACACGTGACGGTGAATAAATTTGGCATCCTTTAAGCCCACTACAATTAAGTTATATGAACATGGCACGGTAGGACACTTCAACCATTCAAACCCTGCGTTTCCGCTGTAAAAACCATAATCTCGTTCATACTGTTTCTTTACGAACGCCCCTTTTGATTCTCTACATACGACATATATCAAATCTTGATATTTATCAAAACATTTGGCTATCGCATAACCAGCGCACAACTCGCCATTATATGCACGCCCTTCATACATTAAGCACTTAGAACTTGTTATTTTGTCATAATAATCAGAAAGCGATTTGACGCTACCTTCGCATACCGGGAATCTCTGTTCAAATTCACACCCCTGGTACCTATCAACCAACAACAAAGAGTTATCACCACTTGGTATATACCATTTACCATCAATATTTTTCCAACCCTTTGTATTTTTTATAGTTTTTACATTCCAGTTTTTCGTCTTTCCTTTAAAATTCTCTGAATAATTCCACAAAATTTCCATATTTTTACTAACTTCTTCACACAGATCGTCATATTGCTTTTGTTTTATTACCTCTTGCTGCCATTCAATCATCAAATCATGCAAATATTGTTTTAAAGAACCATTATTTGCTTTTTCTACAAAATCTCGTTTAGAAATTATAACGAACCTTTTATACCAATTTCTCATTGTTTGTGGCAACATACAATAAAGCAAATCTGTCACCTTTTCTTGTTTTGGATCACTCAAATCAAACAAAACAGGGACTTTGCTATCAAACCACCTTGTTGGGATATCCATTTCGCTCTTTTTGGACATCCCTTCTTGTGGATATTCTTCAAATAATTTTACATCTCTTTTGTTTACTATATTAGCCACCCAAACCATAGTCTTATGAAACGCCTCCCTTGATTTACGTTCTTCCGGGCTTATTGAAGAATGTTGGAACTCAATGACTAAACCAGTATCTGTTTTGATATCTGCTACGTGTTTTTCACCTGTCACGGGATCATAATTTATAACTTCTTGCCACTCTTTTGGAAATTTGTCTTTCCAATTTCTGTGCCAAAAAGTTTCCTTTTCCCACCAATGATCACAATCTTTTTTAGATTTATGTGCCCAATGGTTTCTATTTTTTTCTCCACATCTAGCTATGCATTGAGCACCACAAACCGGACAAGTACCGTTTATTCCGGGTATTGCTTCTTGTCTAATATTATCAACTAGAGCGAATTTCATTGCTTATTCTGTGATGTTTCGTGATTAAAAAGTTCAATTGCATCTTTGATTGCCTTGGCGCGTTCTACAGGTGATACATTGGCACCACTAGCGATCTTTACCAACACTTTTGCAACAGATTCACATTTCATCAAATATTCTGCATAAGTCATTTCTATTCCTTTTGGGACAAAATAGCAAAAAAATGTGATAAAAACAACAAGAAAGGCCCTTTATTATTTTTTGAACAAAAGACTGGACAAGTAGCAATAAATCCGGACAAATACGACAGCCTTAAAAAGGATTGTCTATGAATCACATGGATGTTTATTTGTTTTGTTATAAAATACTTGTCTTATTTGTATTTTTTTGATAGTTTGAACACTGACGTTAAAATAATTTTGATTAGAGTACAAGGCAAGACAATGCAAGAAAAAATATTTGGCATCGCTGTAATACCATATTTTATAATTGGGATAGTTTATGCTTTTGTTAGCTACAACAGGCGTTACTCCGACCAATCAAAAAACGGTTCTGAACAAGAAGACAAATTGATTATATGGTTTTTATCTTGTGTTTTTTGGCCTATATTTGCTATTGTTGACATTATAGATAGGAATACTAATTACGCAAACAAAGAAGATTATTATAAAAATGCTTTTATAATCAAAGAGTCAAAACTACCGATTGGTTTGATAAACGCAATGCTAAGAAATAATGGAATGCCACTCGCAGAAACTGCACTCGAAATTCCTGACACATATACCAACCCAATGAATTTAGAGTATATTGGTGATGAAGAAATAATAAAAGTTCTTACACATAAACAGAAACAATTAAGGGAAATTATAGGATATAAAAATGGTTTCGCCAGTTTGACATCTATGAAACGCAAAAAATCTATGTTTGATATTTCTGTTTATTTGTTGTGGGATAATAAAAAACAAGTTATAGGAGTGTTTACTATTGCTGGGGATGCGCAATTAGAACCATGTAATTGTGACACAGACCTTTATTATGACAAATCATTACCTGAAGTATTTTCGCAAATATAAATCTTAAATCTAGGACATCTTTTGAGCTCACCCAGAAATTGTTTTTTATGTCCTGGAAATTTAATGGAGAGTCTTTCATCCTCCATGACACAATGTTATAGTCATCAAAAAATCAAGTAAAAACAACTGGACTTTTGACAGAACGTACGGACAAATACGACAACCTTAAAAGGATTGCCTATGAAATATGCGCATTTTGACGATATTTTGCCCAACCATCGCAGACTACCACTTAATCAGGACGTTAATAGCCAGTGGAAACAAATTAAAAAAGGAAAAACAAGATTAAAAAATAATTGAATTTATGTTTAAATATTCTATTATGTTTCTGTCCGCCAAATGAGGAGTTTGTTGTGTATATTTCAGCTATATCTATTAAAAATTTTCGCATGTTAAAGGATTTTGACATGAAGGTTAATCCTACCATGTCGGTTATCATTGGTAGAAACAATACCGGCAAAACATCTCTTTTTGCAGCTATAGAGAAATTTTTAATCGATGGGAAAATTGACTTTTATGATATAAATATTGACTTTAGAGAAAAAGTGGAATCATTACTAACAGAAGAAAAGCTTATATCAGAAGAAGAATTTATAGAAAGATATAAAAATAACGAACTTGCTATAGCTTTTTCTTTTCGAATAACTTATACAGAAGATGACGATCTTGCTTGCTTATCTGAATTTATAACAGATTTGGATGCCGATAATAAAACAGTATCATTTGATATAAAATTCATGTTGACACACGATAGTTATGTAAAATTGTTTGAAAAAGTTGCATCGTTATCAGATTTAACCAGCAAACAAAATTATATAAAAAAGCATTTATGTTTATCGTTAGTTTTAGATGCCTATTCGTATTATCTGAAAGATGTTGATAACAGACATACAATCAAACCGAAAGATTTAACACGCATTTTAAATATAAAAGTAATTAAAGCGCCTAGAGACTTCGCTAAAAACAATGCCAAAACCTTGTCTGATCAATCTGCACAATTCTTTAAACTGATAAAAAAACAAGATAATAATATTATTGAAAAATTTGAATCAGCTTTAGAACAAATTGATGTAAAATTAAATGAAGAATATAGAGATATTTATAAGGATATATTTAAAGACATCAAAAATTATATAGATGACGAAAACATTGCCCCCAGAGTCGTATCAGAATTGTCTGGTGACAAAATTATTGAAGATAACACCATTGTTAAATATAAAGATGATTTGCCAGAATATTATAATGGATTAGGTTACCAAAATTTAATCTCTATTTTATTTGATATCCATATATACATCAACCAAGCGACACCAACAAAAAATGTTATTTCTTTATTGTTAATAGAAGAACCAGAAGCTCACACTCACCCTCAGTTACAATACATTTTTATCAAAAATATAAAAAAATTGCTCGAGAATCATGGCTTACAGGGCTTTATTTCTTCACACTCAGCACATATAGTATCTCAAGCCGATTTTTCAGACTTAAAATACTTCTACATTGATAACAATTCTGTCAAAACGAAAGATCTTAGTCAATTACAACAAGACTTCAAAGACGACATACAGTCTTTCTTGTTTTTAAAAAAATATTTAACCGTTGGTTATTCTGAACTATTTTTTGCCGATAAAGCTGTCTTCATTGAAGGTGACACTGAAAGGATTCTATTCCCTGCTTTTCTAAAAAAATTGAGTTTACTCCCTGAAACCAAAGACGCTTTACATACTAACATTAGCGTTATCCCAATAGGCGGAGCTTATGCACATAAAATGAAACCTTTTATTGATTTTTTTAATATAAAAACTTTGATTATTACTGACATTGATTATGATTCAAACGGAGATTTAGATAAGGAAATAACCAATGAAACAATCAAAAAATTACTAAACAAAAAAATAGCAAAAGACATTATAAAAGACGGATCAGAAGAAATAGAAAAAAACAAACTATATCTTGCTTATCAAAAAGATGGGACTAGATCATTTGAAGATTCTTTTTGGGAAACTAACAAAGATTTTATAAACACAAACAAAGATAATTTTGTTTCGCTCAAGAACACGGGGAATTTAGCCGCATATAAAAACAAATATCAATTTTCAAACAATTTCGTAATCAAAAAGTCAAATTTTGCGGGAGATATTTTGTATTTCTCCGATGAAACTTTTTCAAACTGGGAAATACCAGAATATATACGTAAGGGGTTAACATGGTTGATACAATAGTTGATCAGTTATATAGGTGTCTGTCTGACAATAAAAATTTTGTCTTATCTGGTGGTGCAGGAAGCGGAAAAACTCATACTTTAAAGAATATTATAAATTTAATTTATGAACATAATCCAAATGCACATATTGCTTGTATTACCTACACGGAAGTAGCAGCGAAGGAAATAACGGACCGCTGTTTTACTATAGACAGACAAAACAAACTGTGGGTTTCAACAATACATAGTTTTTTATGGGAAAACATTAAAAACTATCAAAAACAGTTAAAAAAGGCCATCGCAACATTGATTCAAAATCACACAATATCTTGGACCCCAAAAACGGAAGAAAACAATATAAACATCATAATCGCCGATAAGCGAATAGATTATAAAAATTATAGAGATCTCGACAATGGAATCGTTTGGCATGACGATATATTAAAAATATCAAAGTATTTATTTGAGAATTATCCGTTGTTAATAAAAATATTTTGTGATAGATATGATTATATTTTTATTGATGAATATCAAGATACTGCAGAAGATGTTATAAACATCTTTATGAAAATAATTAAAGCTAATTATCGTACAAAAATAGGTTTTTTTGGTGATTCAATGCAATCGATATATTCGAATGGTGTAGGAAATTTATCTGCGTACGTAGATAATGCCAATTTAGTAGAAATACAAAAACCAGATAATTTTCGTTGTTCTCGATCAGTTATAGACCTATGCAATAAGATTAGAATTGATGGGTTAACCCAAGAACCAGCACACAGAAATTTAGCAGGCGAAATAGATAACAAAGTTGGTAAAGCAATGTTCGTATATAGTGATAATCCTATAGAATATTTTGAAAGCCACGAATTATATCATGAATTATTTAACCGCTTAGGTCCAGACAAAACATTGTACTTAACACATAGGCTTATAGCAACAAAGGCCAAATATAAAGAATTATTTGAAGCATATGAAACTTTTTATAACAAAAAAGGGAAAGATAAACTCATCGGTGATTCAAAAGATCACATGGCTTTACATTTACAAGAAATAGCTCATCTTGTATATTTGTACACAAATAAAAAATATAACGAATTCATACAAAAAACCGATTTTAAATTTCAAAATCATAGCTCTAAAGTAACTTTGAAAGATAATATGGAACAATTCGCTTCTCAAAATTTTTCTATTGGTGATGCCATCATCGAAATGGACAGGTTACAATTATTGAAACTTGGTGATATTCTTCTATCTGACCTAGAATTATTTGAACATATTAAGAACATCCCCTTTGAACAAGTACAAAATTTGTACAATGTGGAACATAATATTGCTCCATATTCAACACAGCATGGTATAAAGGGTGCAGAATTTGATGATGTTCTGGTTATCTTGGATAACGGTAAATGGAATCAATATAATTTCACTAAATTATTTTCCGACTCCCCAGATCCAAAAACCTTGAAGTTGTTTTATGTATGTGTATCTAGAGCAATGAACAATTTGGTGGTGTACATGCAATCACCTTCAGCAGACACTTTAACAAAAGCTGCTGAATGGTTTGATTCAGACAATGTTATTTCTATATAATGTTTAAAATATATCTATCATATTTTTTTACAATTTAACCAAGGTAACAAATTATTGCCATTGTCGATGAAAGCATAAACGGATTGGGGTTTGTTTGGGGGCTGATTTCAGGCAGATTTTAGTTTAAATACCGCATATCTTCATTTTGATAAACCACATAGGAATACGGAATAATGCAGAGTATTTTTGCGCAAATAGTTCATGATTTTTACCTGATTTTTTCTCATCTACACCAAGTCTACACCTTAACAAAAACACCCCAAAAGGCGGATTCTTGCGGCGTATGAATTTTCTTTGCAAAATGTTTAGAAAGTCCTTGACTTGTGCGGATTTTAAGTATATTATATGCCCTGTTATTCGGGCATAGTTCAGTCGGTAGAACAACGGACTGTTAATCCGTATGTCACTGGTTCGAGTCCAGTTGCCCGAGCCAAGATTTCCGCAGATTTCTGCGGATTTTTTAATGTTTTTTTAATATTATGATTTTTAACAAAAACATACCAAAGGTCGCAAATATACCCCAAGGTTCGTTATAAAAACATATATTTACATACGGAATTCATGTGTATTTTCTAATAAACTATTGAATAATAATTCAAACCATATTATAATACTATCAATCAAGGTGGATTTAACCTGACTTGTCCTACCTCTAAATGGACTAAACAAGGAGTTGTTATATGCAAATTTTCCTATACTTTATGCCGCATTTTGCACAGTGCTTTTGCACCTGTGTTGGTAGCTACATGAATCCACCTTTGGTTCTTACTGCAAAAACCAAAGGAGTGAATTATGCAAAGAACAGCGGAAGCGGTGTCTTTGGGACACCCAGATAAAGTCGCCGATTACATTTCCAGTTACATTTTGGATCGGTTAATAGAACAAGACCCACAGGTCAAATATGCCGTTGAAGTCTTGATAAAAGACAACAATGTCGTCCTTGGTGGCGAAGTGACTACCTCTGCCCCACTCGGTGATTTGACCACCTATGTTAAGGCAGCCCTTGCCGAAATCGGGTATGATGAACGTTACGCATCAATATGGGGCGACTTGGCCATTAAC
>CACXVH010000007.1 GCA_902771095.1 uncultured Pseudomonadota bacterium | reverse complement strand
CGCAATATGTCGCACGCGAATTTCCAAAGACAAAAATATTTGCAATGGATTTGTTGGAAATAAAACCAATAAATGGTGTCGAATTTTATCAAGGCGATTTTACCAGTGATGAAGCATTGCGCTGGCTTGAAGAAAAATTAAATTTAATTGATTCAACAAATGGCACAGTAGATGTAGTTATGTCTGATATGGCACCAAATACTGTCGGTCATAAAAAAACAGACCATATTCGTCAAATGGTATTATTGGAATATGCGTTTGATTTTGCCTTGCATGCTTTGAAAAAAGGTGGTACATTTATTGCGAAATCTTTTACAGGTGGTGCGACAAACGATTTGGTAAAACAAATCAAGGAACACTTTGAAGATGTTCATTATATAAAGCCACCATCTTCGCGTAAAGATTCTGTCGAAATGTTTATCGTTGCGACAAATTTTCGAGGGGTAAGAGAGGGGCATAATAACCTTTGAATTATAAAGGAAAGGATTAGATATGTCTTTGTTATATAAATTAAGATTAAACCGTTTTAATCGTTTGTCCCGTAAATTATTTGAAGCACAGCAGAAAATGGAATTGGAATCCGTCCCGGAAAATGAACCAGGAACGGACGGCAATAATATTATTGCTTGGGATAAAATTACAAAAATTTCCGAAGATTTAAATAATCTTCCTTGGGATTTTACACTTTATTCAGATACCACAAAACTTTTACCTGGGTTTATTGTTTACATAGTTGGCAAACGCGAACCAACCAAAGAAAAACCTTATGTCACATATAAACCAGAACCGCGCGTAATTGCTTCGATTCACGATAGTGGTGTTAATGGTGGAACGGTGTTTTTTACTTATTCCCACAGCGTTGTAAAACCACAATCTATTACCAAGGGCGAAAAAGATTTTCAAATTATATCCGAAGATGATGTTATTTATTCGCCACTTACCAAAGGACATGCAGAATACATTTGTAAATTATTAAACTTACAATCAAAGCGGTTGTATGAAAAAAATTTATTAAAAATCGTAAATCAACAAAATCAAAAATAAATCAAGCGCGCCAAATGGCGCTTTGATTTTATTCGGAAATTGTGATATAATTCAGACATCTTTACAAAAGGAGAAAATATGCCTGTTAAAAAATCTACAAAAAAAGTTGTAAAAAAACAAACTAAACCAACACAACAAAAAATGATTGATTTTAATACTGCGGTAAACAGATTTTGGACAAAATATGCTGAAATTAATGGAACTGCGCAACGAAGCGAATATTGGTTTGCTGTGTTGTTTGTGTTGTTGGTGAATTTTGTTTTCAGTTTGTTTACAAGGGTTCCTTTTGTAGGATTTTTGTATTGGGTTTGGTCTATTGCTATATTTATTCCAGGTTTGACTTTGACTGCGCGCAGATTACATGATGTAGGATTAAGTGCAAAATGGTTGTTGGCTTTTTGGCTTAGTATTTTGTTGGGATTTGTCCTTATGCTGATGGGATATTTTTCGGTGTTTTTCGTTTTTCTGGCAGAAGTATCATGGGTTGTTTCTGGGGTAATCGGAATATTCCTTGTCATAATATCTTTGTTGCCCAGTAAGTTTAAAGATAATCCGTATCGCAAATAAAAACAACCGCCGAAAAGGCGGTTTTTTTAATAAGTGTTTATTTATAAGATTCTGCGGCGCCACGTGCCAAACAATCAACGCGTTCGTTAAATTCTTCGCCAGCATGCCCCTTTACCCAGACCCAATGAATTTTAATAGATTCTGCCAATTCATCCAGTTCTTGCCATAATTCTTTGTTCTTTACAGGTTTTTTATCAGATGTTTTCCAGCCCCTGGCTTTCCAATTTTTAATCCAAGATTGCATGCCGTTTTTGACATATTGGCTGTCCGTATGAATTTCGATTTCTTTGTGTTTTTTTGCCGCACGCAAAGCCCGTATTACCGCGGTTAATTCCATTTTATTATTGGTTGTGTTTTTTTCGCCACCACAACGTTCTGCAATATGTATTCCATCTGTAGCAATAAATCCCCATCCGCCCGGGCCAGGGTTGCCCAAACAACTGCCGTCTGTCCAAATTTTTAGCATTTTATTATCATCCTTTTTGTGATATAATATCATAAAATGAAGTTTAATGCCAAACAATTACAACAGATGTCTAATTCAGCGCGCAGTGGCGCGTTGTCTGCGGTGCTTTCTGCGCACAGTGGACATGTTGGAATAATTTTGGATGCATCAGAAATGATGACGGTTATATTTGCAAACCATTTGAATCGCGGTATTGACCGATTCGTTTTGTCTGCGGGGCATGGGGCTGCGTTGCTTTATTCTGTGTTAAAATTGTCTGGTTATAAAATTGGGAATTTAAATACTTTTCGAAAAATTGGTGGTCTGCCTGGACACCCAGAATTTGGAATTGATGGTGTTGATGCAACAACTGGTCCATTGGGTCAGGGTGTTGGTAATGCGGTTGGTTTCGCGTTGGCACAAAAAATTCGCGGGGTTCATGCGCATACTTTTTGCGTGGTTTCAGATGGCGATTTAATGGAAGGTGTATCATTCGAATCGCTTTCATTAGCAGGGCGTTTAAATCTGGACAATTTAATCGTGTTGTGGGATGACAATAAATTATCCATAGACGGCATTGCACAAACGGATTTGGATGTAAATGCGCGTATGCGCTCGCTTGGGTTTAATGTGATGTCTGTGCGTGGAAATGATGTCGATGCAATTGATCATGCGTTGGAAAGGGCGGAAAAATCTACGCGGCCTGTTTTTATACAATGTAAAAATGTTTTGGGGCGCGGGTGTAAATTGGAAAATGATGCGCGTGCGCATGGGTTTGCACTATCTGATACAGAAATGTTGTCGCTGATTTCAAAAAACATGGATAGTGATGGTTTACATTTGTGGGCGACTGTGGCAAAACGACCATTTGCCCCAAAAAGCAAATCTGTTATTGCGTTGCCACGCATTAAATTGCCAAAAACACCAGATAATATTTCTACGCGGGAATTGTCTGGAATATATCTTGATTTATTGATGCGCATGGGTTGCGATCTAATAACTGGTTCTGCAGATTTGGCGGAAAATACTCATGTTAAAACATCTGTGTCAAAGGTTATAAGTGCAAACAAATTTAATGGTAATTTTATAAATTATGGTGTGCGTGAACATGGTATGGCGGCGATTGCAAATGGTATGACAGCGGATGGATTGCGTGCGGTTGTGTCGACTTTCTTGGTGTTTAGTGATTATATGAAACCATCGATTCGAATCGCTGCATTGTCTGGCTTGCCGGTTATATATGTTTTTTCGCATGATAGTATTGCTGTGGGCGAAGATGGACCAACGCATCAACCAATTGAACAATTACCATCACTTCGTTTGATTCCGAATCTTAATGTGTATCGTCCATGTAATATGACAGAGGTGGCATATGCCTGGAACGAATCGATTCGTGATGGCGAACATCCATCCGCTATTGTTTTATCGCGACAAAAGTTTAAACAGATTACAACACCGTCCGATTCGAATTTGGCGCGGGGTGGATATGTAATCTATCATGCAAAATCTGGTCGTGCGAAAACAACTTTGGTTGCCAGCGGTAGTGAGATTCCCTTGGCGGTCGAAATCGCATCGCGTTTTAAGAATGTTCAGGTTGTGTCCATGTTGAATCTTGGCGCTTTTCGCGAACAAGATGAAAAGTTTAAAAAAGAAATCTTACGCGGATGCGTGATTGCTATTGAAGCGGCGGCACCATCCCCGTGGTTTGAATTCGCAGATGCTGTGATTGGTGTTGACAAGTTTGGAAAATCTGGTAAAGGTGAAGATGTATATCGTGAATACGGATTCGATGTTGATAAAATAATCAGTGAAATAAAAAAGTGCATAAGATAATTTAATAATGTCAGAAGAACATATTTTCATTTTAACAAATGGTCAAAAAATCCCAGTTATAATAAATAATCGTCGTGGTGCGCATAATGTAACATTGCGTCCAAAGATTGGAAAAAATCCAGAAATTCATATTTCAAAGCCATGGATGACTTCGACCAGTTTTGTTTTGAAATTTTTGGAATCTAAACGCAAATGGGTGGAAAAAGTTTTTGATGCCGCCCCACAAAAAGAAGAAATAAAACCAGGAATGACAATTGAATTTTTGGGGCGAAATGTAAAATTGATGCACGATGGTGGATTGCGCGGAAATTGCTATACAAATGAAGAAAAAACAATTCTTTGTATCGGGGGTGGGGCAGATATGTTTGAACGGCGTGTTCGCGATTTTGTCAAAGAAGAATTATTGCAAGAAATAAAAATAATAATAAAAACAACCCCGCGTGAATATTGGCCGCGCCATATAACTTTGCGTGATACATCATCGCGTTGGGGTTCGTGTTCTGCGACTGGGAATGTTTCTTTTTCTTGGCGGCTTGCGTTTGCCCCGTATGAAGTTATGCGATATGTGGTGATGCATGAGCTTTCACACAGAAAGCATATGGACCATTCAAAAGAATTTTGGGCGAATGTAAGCGAACTTTATGGATTTGGTGTGGAAAGGGCAAAAAGATGGCTTTCCCAAAACGGCCAAAGTTTACAAAGGTATTTTTGAGTTCTCCTCCGTTGGAGGAGTACCGGCAGAGCCGGGGAGGGTTGAATTTTTATATCTTCGTGTTTGTTATATACCAACCCAACGAAATCATAATTAAACATAAAAAACTGTTTGCACAGGTGCCAAAATTGTGATAAAATAAGTTTATAAAAAGGAAAGGATGTAGATATGAAAAAAATCGTATTGTTTTCATTAATTGCGTGTGTGGGTATTGTCGATGCTGGTTTTGCTGGGGGGTTTAATGATATTAAATTTCGCCGGTCTGGTGCGTTATGTGATTTTAATGATTGTCTTAATTGGGATGGAAAATGGTTGATGTGCGATGATGATAACGGCGACGTTGGCGATCATGTCTTTGAAATAACTCAAGTGGGTAAATATTTAAAAGATTTTACCGCTCAGGAGTGTTGTTTAGAGACTACTGGTGATTTATGGCGTGATAGATCGGGACGTTTTTTGTGGTGTGATAATGCAGATACTTGTAAAGAAACTGTTGCGTTTGATTATGGTTTTGAATTTTGTGCTAAGAGTAGAACCAGAGATATGGGAAACAAGCGTCCTTTGTTGGTTGATGGAGGAAAAAAAACTGAAAACAATCAAACAACAATAAAACAATATGTGGGGTGTTTAAGATGTAAAGAAGGTTATGAGAGACCTGACAAGGATTATGACTTTACGAGCAGGGATGGTTGTACTCAATGTAAAGTTACTAGAAATGAATGTGTCGCCGCTGGGATGATTGATTGTTTTAGAGCGATTGATAGAGGTGAGACTGCGAATTGGAATGGAAAATCATGTAATTGCGGGAGTCGTGACGGTGTAAATTATTCGTGGGATTCAAAACAAAAAAAGTGTGTCGAAGGTCAACCAAAGAAGGGCAATTATTGTGATAAGTATAAAAAATATGATAAGAGATATGCTTGTTGTGTTGCCGGAAAATCCACAAGGTGGAATGGTGATGATATGAGTAATAACGGTAATTGTGAATGTGTTGATAAAGCTATGACTTGGAATGGTAAAAAATGTGTTAAAAAATCTGGTACTACATGTGAAGAAGTGTACAAGGGTAATGAAGAAGCGATTGCTTGTTGTAATAATAGTGATTCATCGTGGAATTCTGATTTGAAAAAATGTGAATGTACTGATGAAAACAAAGTGTGGGATTCCAAATTGAAAAAATGTGTGGCAAATGCTACACCGGTGACGACTTGTACACCAAGTGATTGTTATCTTTCGATAAATCAAACTGTTAGATGTAATAATGGTAATTATTGGAAATCAAACGAAAGAATTAATATCTGCAAAGAACAATTAACGACATTGAATACATGTAGCGATTTGCAATCAAAGATAACTTCTTGCCAGGATGTGAATTGTATCAACAATATAATAGGTAGAATTGATGCTTATAATGAATTAATACAGAAAGTTTGTGGGGGTGCTAATGTTCCAACACCTGTACCAGCTGATAACACTGCGCAAATAAATGTGGCAAAAAGCACAATATCTTCGTTCTTTAGTAGTGCGGAAAGCAGTGCAAGTGTTTGGAAAGATAAAGATGGTAATTTCAATACTGCGCGTCTTGCGTCGGATTTGACCGCTGGTGTGGTGCTCGGAACCGTTGGTGGTGTTGTTTCCGGTGTCGTTATCAAAAAGAAACAAGTTGAAAAAGGTTTTGATGCTCTGCATTGCACAGTCGGTGGACAAACGGTCGCTGATTGGGGTGATATATTCAATGTAGGTTTAAGAAGATAGTAAAAAAACCGCGTTTCCGCGGTTTTTTTATTTGCTTTTCAAAAAATGTTTATTACAATATCGGTGTTATGATTACAAAATTTGTATCTTTGTCATTTCAATTACATCACGCGGCGCGCGCCGTGTGTCTCTAGCTATTCTTTAATTTTTATGATATAATTCTGTTGAAATAAACAGTTTCTTTCAATTTGGTTTTTATAAACAAAGGATAAAAAAATGGATTTAAAACCAACAAAACCGCTATCGGGATTCATAGAACTGTTGCCAGCCCAGCAACGGTGTTTCGATTATTGCGCAAATAAAATGCAAAATGTTTTGCAACTTGCTGGTTTTTCTTTACTTGATTTGCCGGCGATTGAACGTGCAGAGGTTTTAACTGATAAAGATAATTGGGACGAAATTGAAACCCAAATGTTCTTGTTTCAAAAAGGCGATACAAAAATGGGTTTGCGTTACGACGGAACTGTTGGGTTGTCGCGATATGTTGCGGGTCATCTGAATAATCTGGTCTTTCCATTTCGTGCATCACAGTTTTCAAAACGGTATCGTGGTGAACGCGCACAAAGGGGACGTTATCGCGAATTTTACCAAATGGATTTGGATATTATGGGGATAAATTCTTTGTCCACGAATTATGATGCAGAAATTATTTCTGTAATTGGTGCCGCATTAGATTCTGTTGCTGAATTTATCGGTCCGAATGAAGTGCGCGTTGGTTCGCGCCCATTTTGGGATGCTTTGTTCGATTATCTGGAATTAAACGAAAAGCAGAAAAAAGAAATTTTTGTGTTGATAGATAAAAAAGACAAAATGGGCGATGATGACTTTTCCGAAGGTTTGAAAGACACCTTAAACAACCCAGACAAAGAAAATATAATTAAATCGGTATTCGCGGATGGGTATAAAAAGTTTGTAAAAAAATCTGAAAAATTAGATGCCGCAATCGCAGAATTAACTGATTTTATGAAAGTTTTGGATGGTATGGGTGTCAAAAATGCAATCATAGATTTATCTATTGCGCGTGGTTTGGCTTATTATACTGGTTTGGTATTTGAATTTAAGTTGATTAATCATCCAGAACTTGGCACTGCTGCGGGTGGTGGTCGTTATGCTGATTTGGCGGGTAAGTTTTCAAAAACAAAAATAATTGGTGTTGGTGCTGCAATCGGTTTTTCAAGAATCTTTGCGTCTATGTTGGAAAACAATCAAATAGATTTAACAAGGTTTTCTGAACCAATCGATGTTGCAGTTTTGGTTATGGGCGATGAAAATTTACAGTATGCAATGCAGGTTTTAAATGAATTGCGTGGGGCGGGAATTCCGTCTGTGCCTTATCTTGATACTGATAAAAAATTTAAAAATCAGATTGAATATGCTGATAAAATCGGTGCGCGATTCGCCGCGATTATTGGTGAAACAGAAGTCGTAAACAATGTTATCGCACTTAAAGATATGAAATCTGGCAACCAAGAAACTTTGTCTTTGGCGGATGCAATCAAGAAAATAAAAGGCGCATAATATGATTATTGAACAAAAGTTGTTGGATATCAAAGCACGCGCAAAAGATATTGAAACCAAAATGAATTCTGGTGATGTGGCTGGCGATGAATTGGCAAAATTGTCCAAAGAATATTCGCAATTGAATGAGATTTTGCCATTGATAGACAAATATCTTCAAACGCAACAGGGTATCAAAGATGCCAATGAAATGTTGCATGACCCAGAATTGAAATCTATTGCGGTAGAGCAATTGGAAGAATTAAATCATACTTTGCCTGATTTGGAACGCGATTTGCAGATTGCGTTGCTTCCGCGTGACGCGGCAGACGATAACAGTGCGATTGTTGAAATTCGTGCCGGGGTAGGTGGTGAAGAATCTGCACTTTTTGCTGGCGATTTATTCAATCAATATAAATCTTATGCCATGCGCAAAGGGTGGAAAATTGAAATTATCGAAGAAAATGCGACTTCGCTTCGTGGATACAAAGAAATTATCTTTAAAATTGATGGGGTGGGGGCATACGCGCGTATGAAATTCGAATCGGGGATTCATCGCGTGCAACGCGTGCCAGAAACCGAAGCATCTGGTCGTATTCATACATCGGCTGCGTCTGTCGCCGTTATGCCAGAGGCCAAAGATATCGATGTCGTTATTGATGACAAAGATATTCGAATTGATATTTTCCGCGCGTCTGGGGCAGGTGGTCAGCATGTTAATAAAACAGATTCTGCGATTCGTATTACACACTTTCCTACAGGGATAGTTGTTACTTGTCAAAATGAACGTTCGCAATTACAGAACAAAGCAACTGCGATGGCGGTGTTGCGTTCTCGTCTTTATGAAAAGCAACGCAATGAACAGATGAATGCATCGAATGCTTCGCGGCGCAGTATGGTTGGTTCTGGTGACAGAAGTGAGAAAATTCGGACTTATAATTTCCCGGAACAACGTGTCACAGATCATCGTATCAAATTAACACTTTATAAATTGGATGATATATTGGCTGGGGGCGAAGGGTTGGATGAAATGATTGACGCATTAATCAGCGCCGATCAATTGGAAAGATTGGCAGCAATGAACTAAGTAAAAAAACGACCCAAATCGGGTCGTTTTTTAAAACATATATTTGACATTCAGGTTCGAGTTCCAACCATCTATGCCACCAAGCATCGCATGAATCTTTCCACCGAAAATAAAGTTGTTTAATCTATATTCCACATCAATACCGATGTCAGAATGATTGTCCAGATAGAGCCCGCTTTGTCTTATGCCGTTCACATGTATATCGTTCTTGCCACCAAAATGAGTGACATATTTTCCGGATAATGCGCCATACCAATTATCTGAGATTTTTTTGATAAATTTTAATTCTGGTGTAATGTTAAAGAAATTATAGTTTCGCGATGTAACCTTGTTACTGTTCACGCGGATATCGTCAGACCATACAAGCATGTAACCAAAATAAAGAGATGGCTCAAAGTAAAATGTATCGTCTATTTTTAAATCAGTATAAACACTGGTCGCGATATTAAACCATGAATTATCATGCTTGAACCCAGATATTCTATTGTTTAGTGCGCCTGTATCCAAAAGTGCCTTGGCACCAAAAATATTGTATCTATAATTTGAAAAAGCACCAATTGAATAGCCGTTCGCTTTTGTATCAGATATTTTTGTGTTTATATATGAAGCAAAGCCACCAAATGATATAGCACCACGATTTAATTCAATGTTTTTTGTCGTTGCACCAACTGTTGCGAGATTCAACCGAGAGTGTTCTGAAATATTTTTACCATAATGCATTTCTGCATTAAAATGATTTGCATTAAACCAGATGTTGTCAAGAAAAGCCCCTGTTGTGCGCGAAGAAGTAGAAGAAGACAAGGTTGAACCATCATCACCGTATTCGTCCACGCGGCGCATTGTTCCGTAAACAATCGGCTTTTCAAATAAATCAAACATATTGTCCCCGTAATTTACATAAGACATAAATACATCTGATAAAGCATTGATGTTCAAAGCAGATATGTTGTTGTCGTAAACAGTGATTGCTTTTGCAGAATTGGTAAATAAAATCAAAATGTTTACTAAGACAATAAAACTAATTTTTTTCATGGTTCTCTCTCTTGGTTGTTCATGGATAATTGTATCATATTTTTATTCTTTTGTGAAATTTTTATTGTCTTATTTTTTGTTTTTATATAAAATGCAAAACATGAGAAGTAAAAAGCAGATAGATTTAACAAAACCAATAGTTATGGTTGGGCTGATGGGGGCAGGCAAGACCAGTATTGGTCGCGCATTGGCACGCCATTTGGGAATACCTTTTATCGATTCTGATAAAGAAATAGAAAAAATTTCTGGGTGCAGCGTGGTTGATATATTTTCTTTGTACGGCGAAAAAGAATTTAGACGGGTTGAAGAAAAGGTTATCGAAAGATTGATAGATACGCCACCTTTTATCAAAGTTATCTCTACTGGTGAGGGGGCTTTTATAACAGATGCAGTACGAAAAATGGTTTTAGATAAATCGTTAACAATTTGGTTAAAGGCAGACCTGGAACTGCTTGTAAAAAGGACAAATTTTCGTCATACTCGCCCACAATTATTAAATACAGATTCACGTAAAATATTGGCGCAATTAATAAAAGAACGTTATGATACTTATGCGTTGGCTGATATCACGGTTGAAACCGTTGATGAGAATATTCATAAAACACTTAACAAGGTTTTAAATGCAATTCAACAACACAAAAACAACCAAAAAAACCAAAAGGAAACAAAATGAAACTAATAAGCGAATTTAAAACATTTATTAACAGAGGCAGCGCTATCGATATGGCTGTCGGTATCATCGTTGGGTCTGTGATGACTAGTGTGGTGAACTCTTTGGTCAAAGATATTATTATGCCGCCGGTTGGATTGTTGGTTGGTAATGTCGATTTTTCACAATGGTTTTATGTGCTTAGCGGTGGCGAACCAGGTGTTCATTATAACACTATGGAAGCGGCAACTGCGGCTGGGGCTACTACATTGAATATGGGGACTTTTTTAAATACAGTAATCAGTTTCTTGATAACAATGTTCGCTGTGTTTATTATTGTAAAGGTTGCTAATTCTGCGCGTGCCAAGGGCCCAGTCACAACACGTGCATGTCCGTATTGTCAACAATCTATCAGTAAATTGGCGACAAAATGCCCTTACTGTTGCTCGGCTGTAAAAAGCGAAAAAATTGGTGAAGCCGAAGAAGCCGAATTAACCAAGGGACTAAAATCACTGACTGCTAAGGTTGGAAAAGTTGCTAATGTTGCTAAAAAAGCGGCTAAAATCAAATAATTAGCGATTTTTATAGTTGTTTTTGTAATAATGTGAAAACCGCCCGAAAAGGGCGGTTTTCTGCGGATTAGGGCGGGCTGGCAAAAAAACAAAATCAAATTTAAAATGATTTTTTAAATAAAAACAAAAATTATATTTTTTTGGAAAAATATCTTTAATTGCATAATGACCAGGATGGTGTTACGGTAATAAATTAGTTGTGAATAAAATAATGGCGGAAATCTGCGGGGGAGCGGTATAAAAAAGGATATACAAAAGGCGCATAATGTATATTATGTATAGTTTAATGTGTGGGTGCTGGCGCATCTGCATTAAACATATACATAATATAACGCATGGTTAAATGCGCTCGAATTTGGTGTTGGTTCAGACAAAAAATTGATTTTTTTGAAAAATATTTTTTTCTTGAATCTTTTTGTTATAAAGAATTTTTATTTATTTGTTTTTACTGAATAAATAATTTTTTGAATTTTTTTCGAATTTGCCCTTTTATGTCCGCTGTTTTTATATAAAAGCACCCTTTTCTGATTGCTCAAATTTTATTTAATCATATATTTATATATCCGTATCGCTCAAAATCGATTTTCATGTTTTTTTTATCGATTTTTGGGTAAAAAATGGCTGTAAAGCCCGGAAATCCGCGGTTTTTGGCGGTTCTTGTGGTGTAAAAATCACACTTAAAAAAGGATTGTGAAACATAAAAAATCCCAGATTTCTGCGGGTTATATCGGATTGCAACAGTTTTTTTTTTGTGTCGTGCTGGTAAACTATACATAATATTTTTGATGTGGTATAGGGCGAAGATGTTTAGAGTGAATTCTGCCTGTTATTCTTTTGTTATAAAATCATAAAAAACTTGAATTGTTGGGGTTTGATGTATAAAATTACCTGAGTTAAATTAACCAAGGGCGAAAAATTATGGCAGATGATATCCAAAAAATAAAAACGCGTGAACAAAAATGGCAAAAGCGTTGGCGCGAAGCGCGCGCATTTGTGCCGAAAAACGATGGTTCTAAACCCAGATGGTATAATCTGGTAGAATTTCCGTTTTTGTCTGGCGCAGGATTACATGCTGGACATTTGTTGATTTATACAGGTATGGATGTTATGTCGCGTTTTCGTCGTCATCAGGGTTATGATGTGTTATTTCCGATGGGGTTCGATGCGATGGGAATTACCGCGGAACATTATGCCACTAAAATTGGCAGACATCCCGCGGAAATCGCCGAAGAATTAAAAAAATCTTATTCAGATGTTATGGATATCGCCGGCTGGTCTGTTGACCCAGAAACCAGGGTTGCCAGTTCTGATCCTGAATATATCAAATGGACCCAATGGATGTTTATGCAATTTTTCAAAGCGGGTCTTGCGTATAAATCTGAATTGCCGATGAATTGGTGTCCAAATTGTAGAACTACCCTGACCAATGAAGAATTGGAAGATGGTAAATGTAATCGCTGTCATGGGGATGTTGAAAAAAAATTAAAAATGCAGTGGAATTTGCGCCTTTCTGATTATGCTGAAAAGTTGCTTGACGGATTAAAAGATGTTGATTTTGATGAACGCATCAAAAAAGACGAAATCAATATGATTGGTAAATCTGTCGGGGCAGAGGTTGATTTTCGGGTCGATAACGACATTATGACGGTTTACACAACACGTGTTGATACTATTTTTGGTGTGACTTTCTGTGTGTTGGCGCCAGAACACAATTTGGTTCGCAAATGGCTGGATGAAGGCAAAATTCAAAATGCAGATGAAGTGAAAAAATATATCAAAGAATCGATGGCTAAATCTGAAATCGAAAGAACAGACGCAACCAAAGAAAAAACAGGTGTCGAATTAAAGGGTATCAAAGCAATAAATCCTTTTAATAACAAAGAAACACCAGTATTTATATCTGATTATGTTTTGGCAGATTATGGTTTTGGTGCAATTATGGCGGTGCCTGCACATGATGGACGCGATTGGGCGTTTGCGAAAAAATTTGGTTTGCCAATTATACCCGTGCTGGCGGGCGGCGATGTTGAAAAAGAAGCATGGGAACAGGACGGTAAACATATAAATTCTGAATTTTTAAATGATATGGGCAAAGAGGAAGCAATTGCAGCGGCAATCAAATATGGAACCGAAAAAGGTTTTGTTCGCGCTGCTACAAAATATAAATTAAAGGACTGGGGTTTTTCGCGTCAAATGTATTGGGGCGAACCGATTCCACTTGTTCATTGTGATAAATGTGGGTGGCAATGTGTTCCGGAAGATGAACTGCCAGTGCTGCAACCATATATGTTGGACTATAAGCCGACCGAGGATGGTGAGAGTCCTTTGGCGCGTGCGACAGATTGGGTGAATACCACCTGCCCCGTATGTGGTGGACCGGCAAAACGCGAAACAGATACTATGCCTGGGTGGGCTGGGTCATCTTGGTATTTCTTGCGTTATCTTGATCCAAAAAACGATAAGGAATTTTGTAGTAAAGAGCAGATGGAAAAATGGATGCCGGTAAATCATTATAACGGTGGGCATGAACATAATACCCGTCATTTGATTTATTCACGCTTTTGGCATCATGCATTATATGATTTGGGATTGGTTAATACACCAGAACCGTATGCTAAACGCACAGCCCAAGGGTTGGTTTTGGGAAGCGATGGTTATAAGATATCCAAGTCCCGTGGTAACGGGTTCCAAGTAATAGAATTGTTGAACTCTGCCGGAGCTGATGCGTCGCGTATTGCTATATTGTCTTTGGGGCCTTGGAAAAATAACACTCTTTGGACCGAAGGGGCTTTGTCCGGTGGTCAAAGATTTTTGAAACGCGTTGAAGGTTTTTTTGATAATTTAACAGATGAACCCTTGACCGAAGACCAAGATAGATTGGTGAACAAACTGGTCGCGGATATCACAAACAAAATTGAAAATATGGAATTTAATACTTCAATTTCTGCGATGATGGAATTTATCAATGAATTTCCAGGTGGAAAAATGCCACGTGCGGCTTATGAGGTTTTAATTCAAATGTTAAACCCTTTTGCGCCACATTTAACCGAAGAAATGTGGGAAAAACTGGGATACAAAGATATGCTGGTATTTGAACCGTGGCCAACATATGATGAATCAAAACTGGTCGAAACAAATATGACGATTGTTGTGTCTGTGAATGGCAAGCGCGCAAATGATTTTGTTGTCCCTGTGGATATAGCAGAAAATGATTTAATCGAATCTGCAAAATCTGCTGCACAAAAACAATTAAGTGGCGCAACAATTATTAAGACGATAGTAGTTCCGAAAAAATTGGTCAATTTTGTGATTAAAAAATAAAAAAATAGCAGTCCCCTGCTTTATATGTGTTGACAAATGTAAAATTTTGACTATGTTGTATATGTCAAAGGGGTTGTTGTGTTAAAAAATAATATTATCGAAGGTTCATCACAGTGGGAAAATATCTGCGAACAATGCGGAATGTGCTGTCTGCTTAAATACATTGATGAATTTGGTAATGTTTTTCTGACAAATGTTCGGTGTGCCGCATTGGATAAAGATAGTCGTAAATGTAAATGTTATGCTGCGGATATGGATTCTCGTGATAACGGATGTGAAAATTGTATTGCGCTTGGTGGAACATGTGTAACACGCGAAACGCTGAATAATGACTACCCTGTTCCATCATTTTGTCCGTATGTTAAAATGTTTTGTAAGAACCCTGTGGCAAAAAAGGCACAATGTCGTCCGGCATTCAAATGGGAAAACACTATTTCTGAAACAGAATTGGGGGTTAATGATTCATTGGCAAATCATATTATTCCAGGTTCAAACAAGTTTTTTAAATATAATCCGCAGGTCAATAAATTTTATCATGAAAAGTTAAAAGTATTATCCAGATAAAAACCGCCAAAACGGCGGTTTTTTTAAGATATTTTTTTCAATCTGCGAATGCGTCTTTCAACATTATCAAATGGACTTTCCAGAAAACTTTGTGCGCACAAAAACGCAACTTCGATATCTATATCGTCTGCCGCCAGCGCAAGAACATTTGTGTCATCATGGAAACGGTCATCGCGTGCTTGCTCCGGTCTTTCACAACGCGAAGCACGAATATGTCTGTATCGATTCGCAGCAATTTCCATCCCTGCCCCAGTGCCACAGATTAAAATTCCGCGCGATTGTTCATCGTCCAGCATTTCATCAGCCAATTTTTTCGCAACATCTGGAAAATCAACAGGTGTTTTTACATCGTCTGTACCAAGATTTACGACATTGTATCCAGCCGCCATCAACATTTCATAAAGATATAATTTTAACCCTACCCCGCGATGGTCAGAAGCAATATAAACATGAGAAATATCTGATTTGTTCATCTTTATTTGTCCTTTTTCTTTTCCAGTTTACATTCTAATCCTGTGTTTCCAGTAATGTTTAATGTTTTGTAGAACAGAGTCCCAGACATTTTTGCGTTTGAAAATACATTCACAGTATTTATAGTTGCATTACCTTTTAATGAACCGTGCAAAAACAATGCGCGTGCAGTTATATCGCCAATAACATGTCCACCACGTCCGATAATTATTGTTTCTGCATTTATGTTGCCATTAACTGTCCCGTGAATTTGGATTGTGTGGTCTGTTTCTATGTTGCCTTTGATAAGACAACCTGCCCCTACAACTGTGGGTGATTTTTTTTCGTCTGCGTTTGTGAATGCTAACATATTCTCTTCCTTTCTTTTTAATCTTTTACGAAATTTGTTGGGTTAAACGGTGTCCCTTTGTATCTTATTTCATAGTGTAGATGTGGTCCTGTTGAACGACCAGATGAACCACCAAGACCAACAACTGTTCCAGGACGAACCCAGTCGCCACGCGAAACCATTATCTTTGACAAATGGGCGTATAATGTTGTAAAGCCCAAGCCGTGGTCAATTTCTACGGTTGTGCCGTATCCTGTCCTATCGCCTGCAGAAATCACACGCCCCGGAGCAACAGCATACAATTCTGTGCCGATTTTTCCAGCGAAATCAATTCCTTTGTGCTGTTTGGTGGTTTTTGTAAAAGGATCCTGACGAGAACCAAATGGCGAAGTTATTGTTTTTTGTTCAACGGGTGCACCAAGTGGCAATATTTTGGTCAATCTTTTTAGTCCGTGCCACTTTTCAAGGTCTTGAGCAATCTTTTGATATTTAGAATCCGCGTTTTTCGAAATTTTTACTGGTACATACACCCCGCCGATGAATTTATTAGAATAATTATTGGCTTGGGCAATTAATTGTGCCTCGCTTAGCCCGAGTTTTGTTATGCTGGAATTTATCTTTTTTAATTGCGCATGTAATTCTTCAATGTTTTCATTTGTAAGCTTCGATACCGCCGTTATTATTTGTTTGTCTGCATTTGAAATTTCAATCGCAAATTCCATAAGTTGTTGATGTTGTTGCTTTAATGTATCGTTTTCACTGCGAACCAATTCAAAATCCAATGCAATTTCAGACAGTTTATCAAATTCGGGTGTATAGTTTTCATCGGTCATCATTTCAATAATTCTTGTCTGCAAGAAATCTAATTCCCCAATGGTTTTTGAACGACTGTTCAAAAGGTTTTCTTTCTCTATATCAGACATTTTTCCAGGTTTTAATATTTTGTCGTCTGTTATGTTCAAATCACGTGCTAAATCATTATATTTTTTTAAATATGTCTTTAAATCAGCGGTTTGACGATTATGCTGATTGCGCATTTGTTCTAATTGTTGGGTTCTTTTTTGTAAAAGTGGTCTGTGATATATGTATACATATGTGGACCATGCCGCCCAAATAGTCATTGTTGTAATTAAACAAAACTTAGTAAAACGCCAAAAACTGCTTTGCTGATATGTAGATACCGTCCCATCGTGCGTATCCATAATTGTGCAATCGCGAGGCGGAAATAACCGTTCTATGCCACGCCATAACCATCTTAGCGGGGCTGTGATAAATTCCCAAAGCGATGAAAAATATCTTGTTACAAAGTTTATCATGATGCCCTTAGTGTAGCTAATAATGTATCGATAGTCAAGCCATCACGCAAAATCAAATCGTTGTTCATGGATGTCCCACAAAATATTGTTGTCCCGGTCTTTGCACCCTGTTTTGCCCGGATTAGCACGCGTTCTGCTGAATTTTTTGCCCCAAATAGTGGAAATATTTGTATGTTGCCAAAATGTTTTCCGTCAAGAACAGATATGATTTTATCCGCACACAAAGCATCTGATATTATGCAGATATATCCGTTTGGTTTAACGCGTGCGCAGCAATGTTTTACCCATCGTATCATATCTGTATTATGGTGCGCATTGTGTTGTGCCGGTGTTCCGTTGAAATAAGGCGGATTTGTTATAACCAAATCAAATCTTTCGGTTGTGGACCATGTTAAAATATCTTGATTAACAAGGTTGATATCTGCTTTGTTAAGGGACATGTTTGTTTTGCAAACATTTAACATTTCTGGTGAAACATCTATCCCTGTAATTTTTATTTCTGGAAAATGTGACAGCAGGCAAAGTGATACCCCACCAGTTCCAATACCAACATCTAAAGCAGTGTGCTGGTTCTTTGGAGCATACGCAGCCAACCATACAGCATCACTTGTTGGATTATAAAAACTGCGTGTCATTTCAACACGACCGTTTAATAATGTAAAATTTCCTTGTTTTTCTGTCATGCCTATATAATAATTGATAAAAACAAAAAGGCAAGTTTATGTTTAATGATGCATCAATAGTCGCAACAGCAATAAGTTCTTTTAATAATGCTGCGTTATACGGTCCATATTTTTTTGTGGTCGCTCTGTTTTCGATACCATTGTTTTTTATGGTGTTTTTATATGGTCGTGATTTTGTTTCCAGATTCGGTTTAAATAGTTCCGATTTTGAATCCAAAGTCGGCTTTTGGAGTGTGGTAAGTTTGGTTCTTTGGTTGCTTTTAATCGGGGGGAATTACGCGGTAATACGTGACAGTATATCCTTGTTGCCTGTGATGATAGCCATACTTTTGTTTGGATCTATGGTGTTTGTAACAAATAAACTTAAAAAATTAAATTATTTGAAAAAAATATACAATAAAAAGTCGCGTTGGTTTGTGTTTTTTCTATTGTTAATTTTGGCTGGGTTTTCTGCGATGCCAAATTGGTGGGGGATTTTATTACAGTTAAGCGCACTTGTATGTGGAATGATAGTTGGTGATAGATTACATAAAAATATTTCTGATGTTCTGGCATCTTTGATTGTTTTTGGAATAACGACAATATTGCTTTTAATGCAACCAGAATATTTCAGGTTCGGACAGTTGGGAAATTTAACTTTTGTCCATATTTTAGCATTGTTGTTGACCGGTTTTTTCTGTATAACCGCGTTTGCTGCAAAATATACAAATGCACGCGAAAAGATTTATAAAAGCGCATATGTCAAACTTAAATGGTTGTTTCGCATAATGTCTGTTTTGGCTTTGATTCTTTTTGTTCTTACAGAATCTGTTCCTATTTTTATTGGTTTGATGGCTGTGTGTATGTTGTCTGAAATGATGACAATATATCATGGCAAAGGTATTCCAGAACGAATATTCAAACAATCTTGGGCTTTGTTGATGATATGCTTTGGAATAATAATAATATGCCCTTTTGTCAGTATGTTGGGCATAATTTACTTGATGTGCGTATCGCCAAAGATTGATTATAAAGATTTTATAAAATTGTTATAATTGGTTATATTTATTGAATACCATATATTATAATTTTGTTGTAGCATATTCCTTGTAATTGATAAATAGGATTTAAGAAATGGCTACTGTTATTCATCCAAGCGCAATTGTAAAACCAGGTGCTGTCATTGGTAATGATTGTAAAATAGGACCTTTTTGTATAATTGGGCCTGATGTAGTTTTAGGGGAACGTGTTGAATTGGTGTCGAATGTTGTAATTGACGGGAAAACATCAATTGGCGATGATTCTATTGTTTATCCTTTCGCTGTTTTGGGGGTAATGAGTCAAGATTTGAAATGGCAGGAAGAATCTGCAATGACTGGATTGCGTATTGGAAAACGTTGTAGAATCCGCGAATATGTGACAATTCATTCTGGGACCCCTGCTTCGGATGGTACAGAAATCGGTGACGATTGTCAGATTATGGTTAATGCTCATGTCGGACACGATTGCAAGGTTGGTAACAGTGTTGTTATGTCTAACTTGGTTCAGGTTGCGGGTCATGTGGAAATCGAAGATTACGCAATTCTTTCTGGTGGTGTTATGGTTTTGCAATTTGCTCGTATCGGTCGCAATGCCTTTATTGGCGGTATGAGCGGGGTCGGTAATGATGTTTTACCATATGCTATTTATGATGGTGAACGCGCGGTGTATCGAACAATAAATCGTGTCGGTTTGATGCGTCATGGATTTACCAATGAAGATTTACATGCTATTCATTCTGTTTATTCTGCTGTGTTTGGTGATAGTGAAGGGACTGTCTCTGAAAGATTGAACAAGGTTCGCAAAGAAGTTAAAAATAACAAATATGCTATGGATGCCATAGATTTCATAGAAAATCGTTCAAAACGTGGTATTGGAACTGCAAAAAATGACAAACACTAGGAAAAAAAATTTAAAAATATTTATAATTGCAGGCGAAGTTTCTGGCGATATTTTGGGTGCAAAAATAATGCGTGAAATGCCAGATGTTGATTTCGTTGGGGTTGGCGGTCAATATATGACAAGGGCTGGATTAAAATCATTATTCCCTATGTCTGATTTGTCGGTTATGGGTGTGTTTGAGGTTTTGGGACATGCAGGCACTTTGATAAAGCGCATAAAGCAAACTGTATTGGCAATAATCAAAGAAAAGCCGGATATTGTTTTGACAATCGATTCGCCAGGATTTGCAAAATCCGTTGTGAAAAGTGTGCAAAAGCAAGGCGTTTTGGGGACAACAAAATTTTATCATGTTGTTGCGCCCCAGGTTTGGGCATGGGGGGCAAGTCGTGCCGGTAAATATGCAAAAATCTTTGATAAATTATATGCCTTTTTTGATTTTGAAAAGCCCTATTTTGAAAAGTATGGGTTGCCTGTGGTCGCTGTTGGTCACCCTATTTCTGATGGATTAGAAAAGTATAAAAAAACAGTCAAAGATAAAAAAATTATTACTTTTATTCCAGGTAGTCGTATGAATGAAGTAAAAAAATTATTGCCAATATTTCGCAAAACAATTGATAAATTGGGAAGCAATTACAAATTTTTTATGCCTACTGTCGAAACCACAGATGAATATATTCGTAAAAACATTCAAAATTGGAAAATAAAACCAGATTTGGTTTCGTCTGATAAAAGGTATGAATTATATGCAAATACTTATATTGCTGTTGCTGCCAGCGGAACTGTTTCTGCCGAACTTGCCATAATGCACATACCAACCATAGTTGTTTATAAGATGAATCTATTGACAATGTTGTTGGCACATTTACTGGTGCGTGTAAAATGGGTGTCTTTGGTGAATATTTTAATGAATAAAACTGTCTTTCCGGAATTGTTGGGACGCAAGGCAAATTCAAATGATATAGCTAAAAATATAAAAAAATTGTCTTTGATGCAGAACAGAACCAAGATAATTGACGAATTGAAGCGCGCCGATAAACATTGGACGCGTTGCGGACACAATGCCACAGAACTGATAGCCAAAGATATTTTAACATCAACAACAAAATAAAAAATATACTATTGTATGTTTGTGTGTTTTGTAACACCGTATGTAACAACATCTAGTTCTGCTTGATTTTCATCTGCACATTTGGCTTCATCTGTGATATTCATAGTCGGACATATTTGTCCCAAAGATGAAGATATAGATTGCTGACACCAATGTTGCACAGAATCAATCGAACGTGGCTGTTGACACATTTCGGCTGTATCTGAACCATCATTTGAACATAGTATTTCTGCCGAACATATTGGGTCGTTTTCGCCAGAAATTGATGGTAAAATTGGTCGGCATGTTGCAACTGTTCCGTTTTTGCTTCTGTATCCGCCATTTTCCCAACAAGAACAAACACCCCAAGATTGTGTATCTACTGTTATACCATAATTCAATGGACACATATCTTCCCCTGGAATGAAATGATACCAATATACCAAAGAGTTCGGGGAATTGTGGCTGGGTTGTATATAAAATACACTGTCTTGGTTGTCAGAGTCAATCTTGCAGAAATTATCAGGGTTATATCCATATTGTGTTGCATATTTATATTCAACAAAATACCCGTTAAGCCCAGTGCAATGATTTGTCAAAGAATTTAGAATTTGATAATAAATCTCAGTTGCGACACCAGTTTGTCGAATCTGACGCATCATGTCAGTACTATCAATAGCCGAATAAATAAATGTGTTTTGTGGTGTAGTGTACCTATTAAAACCACCAAACACTTGTTCTAGGTACTCTTCACAGCCAGGTGTGTTCGCGATTTGTTGGGCACAAGGTGAAACAATGTTTTGGTCTTCATCGTAAAGTGTAAACCAATCTATCGCGTGACCGCGTTGGAAAAGCCCGCTTTGAGTGTAATAGAAATTGCCATATCCTGTGCCGCCGAAACTAGTAAAGCATTGTTGTGCGACCGCACGGCATGCGTTTATAGCATCTGTTGTGTTTTTGTTTTCTATGTATGAATCAATTATGTTGTTACTAAACATACCATTACATGATGCAATATAGTTAGAACACATTTCCGTAGTTAAAGAAATCGTGGCAGGTTTTAACAACAATGTATAGTCGCCAGTTAAATTTGCAAGCGCATTTGCGATAGATATTGTTTGTTTGTCATAACAATTTGCAACTAAATCTAAACAACTTTGTTTAATGGTTTTTACCTTATCTTGCTGGGCATAATATATATCCAAAAGCGCCTTGTCCAGATATTGTTGCCATACAAAATCTGCGTCTTCTGTGCATTTGTCCAATGAATCTTCGGCAAATTTTTTGGTTTTATTTTCAAAGAATTGAACAAACGGACGATTTTTTGCGATTGTGGATAACTTTTGATCCTTTAAATCAGTGTCCGTTTTAAAGGTTAGTAATTCGCCAAGTTTGTAAAAGTCCGCCACCCCAGTCAATGGTGCGCCAGTTGTAACATCTATGAATTGACCATAATCAAGACATTTATGATAGTCAGAACCACACACTTCATCACTTTGTATCGCATTTTCAACATTTGTTAGGCATGTCGCAATATCGTCAGAGTTATGTTTTTGACGATTTTCAACACGCGCTAAATCAAGCATGGCACTGCTTTGATATGTTGCTGCTTTCAGGTTTTTTTGCTGTTTTTGAAGCGCGGCTTCAACTGTATTGCAATCTTGTTCTATGGTCATCAAATAAGCGTTTATTGCGCGTTGCAGAGATGCCTTGCTACAATCTTCTTGAACGATTGATTTACATTTTGGATAAACCGCCTTGTACAAGGTGGTGCCGTTATAAGAAGCGATAAGTTGTGAAGAATCTTCGATTCCAAAAGCATAAGACATATCGGGGGAAATAACAATGCTGTTCAAATCTTGATATTTACCACTAACATAAGAATCTTCGCCTTTGATAGAGTTCATAATTGCCTGTAATAATTGTCTTGATGCAGATTTGTCTTTGGTTAATGCATCTTCCCCTTCGGATGCGGTTTTCATAGCGGTTGCTTGTTCTTTGGTTAATCCAACAACATCCAAGTTTTCAGAAAATTCAGATAATTGTTCGTTGGCCTTTTGATAGGTGTCAGCAATATCCTGGAAATCAAAAACCCGATCACTGCACGAGCATCTGCGATAAACATCGCTTTTTAGATAGCAAAACTGATCCATACATGTAAAGAAAGCTGTTTTGCATTGTTCGTATTCGGTGCCTGTGCGTGTTTCAATAACAGAACCGGCGGTTGTTGTTGTTGTTGCGCGCGCAGAAACATTGCGTGTTGTTGTCGCAGAACGCGCTGTCGTGTTTCTTGTTGTTGTTTTTGATGAAGATTTTGTTGGCATTAAAATTGATACTGGCTTAGTCGAACGCGCAGATACAGTGGTCTTTAATGGTGTTCTGGAAGTGATGGTGCGAGTCGCGCGCGCAGTTGAAGTTTTTGTCCGAGATACAGTGTTTTCGCCACGTGTGGCACCTTCTGCACTGGTTAAGCAGAAAAGACAAGCACAAACAAAAGCAAAAAATTTCTTCATCTCTCGTTCAATTCTAGCAAAAATATAAAATACAGGGCAAGCAAAATTGCGAGGATTTATTATAAAATATATATTTTTCTTGTTGCAAAATCGGACAATATAGTTTATTATGCTTCGTGCTTTAACGGGCATATGGCGGAATTGGTAGACGCGCTAGTTTCAGGTACTAGTGGTAGCGATACCTTGGAAGTTCGAATCTTCTTATGCCCACCATATGTTTGAAAAAGAGTTTTTGGGGTTGTAGCTCAGTTGGTAGAGCGCTGCGTTCGCAATGCAGAGGTCGTGAGTTCGAATCTCATCAGCTCCACCACCCTTCGCTAAAGCTACGGGTGGCAGGCCACCAAAGCCAAGATAAGTGGTGAAGGTGGACGAAAAAACAAGTCCTGGGGATATGGCGGAATGGTAGACGCTGAGGACTTAAAATCCTTTGATCATTGCGATCGTGTGGGTTCAAGTCCCACTATCCCCACCACCCTTCGCTAAAGCTACGGGTGGCAAGCCAGCTGGGTTCGCAGGGCAAAGACGAACGAGAGAAGGTGATTTCCGCAAATGCGGATTTTTTGTTAAGGTTTTGGATGTGTGGCTCAGTTGGTTAGAGCACTACGTTCACATCGTAGGGGTCGGCGGTTCGAGTCCGCCCACATCCACCAAAAATAAAAAAGGGCTTTCGCCCTATTTTTATTTTTGTTGGGCGAGACGAGAACCGCAAATGGTGGTTCGACTACAAGCGAAAGCCAGACGGGAGTATGGCGGTCGGCTATGCCGATGAGCGCAGTGAGGTCGAGTTTGAAAAAAAACGAGACCAGTCCGCCCACATCCACCAAAAATAAAAAAGGGCTTTCGCCCTATTTTTATTTTTGTCGGGCGAGACGAGAACCGCAAAAGGAGTTTTTTTACCGTAATCCCTTTTTCTTGCAACAGGCGCTTGCGGCAGATTTCCAATCTGCATATGTGCCAGATGTATCACGCAAATCACGCCATGGCTGCCATGAATCGCATTGTGTTTTTTTGTTTGGTCCCATACATTTTACATATCGGCGAAGCGAACATGTTTCATCAGAAAGTTTACCTGTATCAGTTGTACATTTAACAATTACATTTTGGTTTTTTGCATCGTCTTTACCAAATTCCTTGGTCGTTATAACCTTGTACGAGAACGCATTGCCGACAATTGCAAATGTGGATATTAAAACAAATAATATTTTTTTCATCGCTTATCCTTTCCATCAACACACCCATTATAAATATTTTTATGGACAAATACAACAAAATTAGTTCACGGATGTCCAAGGTATATCATTCATAAACAAATAAAACAATTCTCCCTTAGCTTCATCAGGATTAGTTTCATCAATACGGATTATTGGGCGAACCACATAAATATCTACATTGCAATTTTGGCTGTGTTCGTCTTGATATTCATTCAAAACATAGTTGAATTTTTCTGCGAAATCCATTGCTTGTAAATAAGCGGCATCATCATCGGCGGCATCTGTAGAATTACCTTCCCACATAAGCCACATACCATAATTAACTTCGTTTTCTTGCCCGTTCAGGTCATCGGCAGATAACAAACACAATGGTTTAAATTCGATACCGTTAGAATATTGTTGTGATGTATTGGATGTTCTGTCGTATAAATCACCAAGAAAAACCACGGCACCATAAAGTCCACCAAGGTCGCGTTCGAATCGTGCAAAACGCGCCCCATGTTTTAATGTAGAATCAATAAGCCAATCACCTATTTTTGCAGAACGCGAAGACATTCCGGCGCGCGCAACCTTGCCCGCCTTGGTCATCATTTTTGCCCCACCCTGTGCGGCTTTTAATGTTTTGCCAGCTGTACCGATTTTTTTAAGATTTCTTGTGACAATGTTTCCCGTTTGCGGTCGTTTAAAAGCGCGCAGATTTCGGCGATATTTCATCACATCAGAAAAAGATTCGGCGGTTTTTTTATACTGTCTGACAGAATCGTTCCCTTTTTCAAGTTCTTTGATTTCGTCTTCTAGTTTTTTTGTTTCTTGTCCCAAAGTTTTTTGCAAATCTTTTATTTTATCAGGATTTTTCAATGCCTCTTCTGTCACAGTTGGGTCAATTTTTTTTGCTGCATCCAATGTTTTATTTATTTCTTTTTCATATTTTGTTGTGTCTTTCCCTGTCTTTCTGGCTTTTTCCAGTTTTTTTACATTTTTTTCATATTTACCGAGTTTGGCAATATCGTCAGTATGTTGTGTTATTATTCTTGCTTTTTCGATATAAGATATAACTTCTTTTTCTTTGCGCAGCGCTTTCATAGATTTGGCTAAATTTTTTGCGGTTCTGGTGGCACGGGCGCCTTTTAATCCAATCATGGCGGCTTCGCCAGTGCCGACTGTGACAATAGTCAATGCAACTTCTGCGGCAATTTCTGCGTACATAATCCATTCCAAATTTACATCGCCAGCAACATAATAATCGTTGGTATCTTTTTCTTCTAAATCTACCAGTTCACGAACAACCTGGTTTATAGTATAATGGTTGTTTGCCAGTGCAGATTTACTGGTACAGAATGCCCCACGCGGATAAATGTTGTCAATGTTGTCATTTATCCATTTCATAGATAATGTATTGTTTTTATCTGGACCAACAAAATTAGATAACGAGCTATGTTCAACAACCATAATCGCATACCACGCGGGGTCTGTGTTTATATACTTTGCCGGGTCATTAGTGTCCATCAATCGCGGATTCGGATCGCCGTTTGGTAAACTTGGTCTGCCTGCCAATAATAATTTTTGATCCAACACTTTTAATTGTGTTGTGTAATTTATAGTAATTTCCCGACCGTTTGGAAATTGAAAATAAATCGGTGTAAAAGTTATGGTTTGTAATCTGTCTGTAATTTTTTTAAGTTCTGGACAATCAAGCGCCTCTTGTAAAACATCTTTGTCAAACATAACAGTTTGCGCCCATGCGCGAACCTCAATCTCTGGGGTTTCGTCTTCGTCTATGTCGTCCATTTCATCGTAAAGCGCTTCTGTAAAAACCTGTGTAGCACAAGGTGTCAGATTTTCAGATTCTGGATGCGCCATCGCCAAAATCTCTTCGGCAGTAAGCATAATATCCGCATCTTGCGCAAACAAAGGCACACAAAATAATAATACAAAAAACAAAAAAGTTTTTTTAATCATCTATACGAATAACTTCTTCCACAATCATATTGTTTGAAGGTTTCAAAGTATCCGGATCATAAATATAAGTCCCAAAATACATATCTATATCATCTTCATTCCAGTCACATCCGTGACGACCATTTCGTTGATTTGTCATAGATTTCCATTTATCTTTCATTTTGCCTTTGTCAATAACATCTGAACGAATTTTATTTGTTACCTTAATATATTCGTCTGAATTCATCATTAAAGGTTCGTTTGTTTGTGTATCATACAGTGTAAAATCTGTTTCGTTTACACAATATGTTCGTCCAAGAATTGGTTTGAAAACTTTTGTATTTAAATCATCGTCTGGCTTGTCGTGTCCGCATACAGCATAACATCCTTCGCCATAATCAAGGTCTTGACAATTTATAATTTCTGTTGAAGTTC
>CACXVH010000006.1 GCA_902771095.1 uncultured Pseudomonadota bacterium | reverse complement strand
AGCAGCCATAGCAGCATTAGCAGCTTTTGCAGCAGATGTTTTATCCGCGGCTTGGAAGTTTGTATCCGTCAATTCAGCTGCTGTACCAGCAAATCCTGCGGCTGTATTAACTTCATTGATAGCGTTAACCAATGAACTTTGGTCTGTTGTTGTCAATGTTGTTAAATCACCTTCGGCAGCTGATGCACGTTGATTTTCTTTGTTTGCAACTGCAATAGCGGCATTATATGCTCCACGAACAAAAGATGTTGATGCAACATTAGTGTTTGCGGTCGCGTCTACTGGTTCTGCTGGAATCGAAGACGCATATGTTGGTGTCGCGTTCGCTGCAAACGGCAATACTGCCAGTGCTGCGACAACCGATATATTTAAAATTTTTTTCATTCTCTTTCTCCTTGTTTTGTTTTTATCTTTTACGTTTACATTATATCATAAATTTGATGTCAAAAAAACGAAATAATGCATTATTTTTTAATTTTTTTATGGGGTTAATAATGATTCAAAATCAGCATCAACCCAAGTGCTTTCTACTTCCATTGCTTGCCAGGTTCCATTGCCATTGGCATCGGTTTTGAAAACGTATGTTGTATTATTTTGGGTTGTTCCCAAATCTAAACTAACTACATTTTTACCCTGGGCATTTTGGGAAATATCAATTCCTGTGCCTTCGATGTATTCTTGGCTGGCGGCTTCTAATTCGTTTACCCTTTTGACCAAGCCACTGCTGTCATCACCAACAGTATCTTTCAATTGGCTGACATCAATTAAATTGCCGTTTCCATCATCCAATGCATCTTGCAATGCTTCAACATCGCCAGTTAAACCTGTCCCAGGTGTGTTTCCAACACCTGCGGTTCCAATTGCATCTTGCAAACCTGCAACATCACCAACCAAACCGGTGGCTGCATTACCACCACTGGCTGGTGCGCCAACTGTGTTCTGCAAATTGGTAATATCACCTTGGATATCGCCAACATCGCTTTGGATTGAATCATACACATATTTCAACCCTGCGTCCACATAGCCCTTGGTCGTCAATGCCGAAGAACTAGCATCTTCTGCGTATGCACCGATTGAAACCATCGACATTGATGCTATCAAACTGTACAAAAGCTTTTTTTTCATTTATGGTTCCTCCTTTCTTTGTTTTTGTTTATCTTTAATTTCCTGTGTTTTGATGCAAAAATGACGGGTCAAACTGGCTTACCACATTTGCACCGGAAAGCTGACTTACAATCTGGTCAACATATGCTTTGGTATAATAATTTTCTTCCAAATATTCTTGGGTCTGACCAATTGTGTAATAATTAGAAGATAAATTCGCAATATCAACCTTGTCATTCAAATCACTTACCTTTTCTGGCAGTCCCGCAATTTCTTCGGATACACTTATAGTATTGCCGTCAATTATGATACCATCACCCGCTTCAAGATTTTCTTGCTTAGCATCAATTTGATTTTCCAAATCCGTAATACGTTTTATCAAAGCAGAATTATCAACACCTTGGGGCTGAACAGAAGTCCCTGATATTATCTTGGTCTTGACAAGGTTTTTCCCAATTGCCGCCAATCGTTCTGTATCTGCCGTTCCAGCCGTTTTTGCCTTGGCATTCAGGGATGTTGTGCCACCCACTTTGGCCACAGGGGTCACAGACGATCCCACCAAACGAACAGATGCTGGCCGCGACATTGAACTTGTCGCAGATTTCGATGGTGTTATCGATGCTTTCGATGGTGTTACGTTGCTGTTTTGGATGTTACCACTGTTTGACATACCCAATCTCTTTACAGCAGGTGCAGCATACGACGAGTACGCAAAAGCACACACCAGCACTAACAAAACCGCCAAAAATCGTCTATTTTGGTGTAACATTAGGTTCCTCTCGCAGAATATTATATCACAAAAACATATTAAAAACTAATTCCAGTTCAAAAATTTTTTTAATTTTTATACTTGACTTTTTAAAATTCTTATTTTTTTGATAAAAAACTTGACAATCTTTATTTTTGTATTATAATTTACACATAACAAAAGTAAGAGGTTAAACATGACAAAAGTGACAAACGATAAAAACAATATGAAATCTGGCAATCCATTACCTGGTATTTTGGCGGCAATTGGTATATTTTTGATGATGGGCAGTATGGGTAATATGGACTATGTTGATGCTGCAGAACAGGAAAATCAAAACTTGGGCTATGAAAAACATCAAATTGATTATGCCAAAGAACAAAAAAAATCAAACAAAACTTTGCTTTTGGGCGGAATTTTAACTGGCGCTGGCGCTATTGGTTTAATCCGCAAAGAACGCATGGAACAAGGTAGATAAAAGTTTTCATCTTAACATCCTATGGCACCGCATATTTTTATGCGGTGTTTTTTATATTTCCCCGATAAATAAACCGTCTTGGATGCCGATTATTTTTACATCACATATTGTCTTGTTCGGTATGTTTTTGCCCCCTATTTTGATGTCTATGTCATCAGGGGTGCGACCAATATTATTTTCTTCGACCAAAACAGATACAGTTTTTCCGATTTGATGCGACATAAATGACTTACGGTTTTCATTTGCAATTTTATCTATTATCTTTACGCGTCCCTTGGAAATCGCACGATTTATCTGATTTGGCATTGTTGCTGCAACAGTCCCAGGACGCGCGGAATACGGAAAAGCATGCACATGTATCAATCCCATTTTTCGAACCATTTCAACCGTTTCATTAAATAATTCATCACTTTCACCAGGAAAACCACAGATTATATCCGCACTGAATGAAACTTTATTGTTCGATAAATTTACCAATTCCATTAACTTTTTTGAATCGTGCCGACGCCGCATAGCACGCAAAATTGTATCACTACCGGATTGCATAGACAAATGTAAATGTGGCATAAAACGCGAATCTTGCGCCATCAAATTCATTATCTTTGGAACCTCTGGCGATGCCGGGTCTATAGACGAAAGACGCAAATGCTTTATTTCTGGCACATCTTTTAATAATCTTGCACAAATATCAGATAATAATACCGGCTTACCATCTTCAATACGTGCATAAGATGCAGTATCTACACCAGTTAAAACAATTTCATAAAATCCATCTTGGATTGCTTGGCGGACATCTGCCAAAATCTCGCTATATGGGAAAGACACATTTGGACCACGCAAAAGGCGGGTCACACAATATGTGCAATCATGATTACAGCCATTTTGAACCTGAACAAATTTCTTGGAAAGTTTTGTTTCGCTTTCTTTGAAAGTATCAATCGCTGAACACGAAATATCAAAATTCGCCCCGCGCAAAGCATCAACATAAGATGACAATTTCATTTTATCTGCGTTATCAATAACAAACACATGTGGCACAGATTCAAATAATGCCCTGTTCCGTGTTGCGCCACAGCCCGTCACAAAAATAATCGCTTTTGGGTTTTCGCGCGATAGTTTCCGAACTGTTTGGGCGCATTGACGTTCTGCCTCTGCCGTGACAGAACAAGTGTTAACAACAAACGCACAATCGACAGTTCCAGATAACATCTGGGCTATCTTTTCGCATTCCAGCGCATTCAGGCGACAACCAAAAGACAATGTATTTATATTCATTTTTTGCATTTTCTGCTTGATTTTTCAGTATTCATAATGCATTATATCGTGGATAAAAATGATTTCAACAAAGGATTTAATATGGCTCGTGTGACAAATTCTGATACTTTGCCTTTCGTGGAAAGTCGGTATGAATTGGGTATGTTGGCTTCTCAGCGCGTTCGTGATTTGAACGGTGGTGCAGAGGCAGTGGTTGAAAAACACAACGATAAATTAACTGTGGTCGCATTGCGCGAAATCGCCAGTGGTAAATTAAGTGTGGATAATGTTCGCCACGAATTTATTCAATCTTATAAGGAAACACCTGCTGTGGTTGATGAAGATGCCGCACTTGATATCGCCAGCGAAGATCCAATGTTGCGCGAAATTGATGCAGAATTGGAAAATTCTTTGGTTGATGATACAAATGACGGTGTTGATGATGCTGGTGATGACACACCAGATGCATCTGAAACCGAAGAATAATCTTGACTTAAAAATCTGGAGACGTCGCATAGTTGGTCTAGTGCGCCACATTGGAAATGTGGTATACTCGCAAGGGTATCAAGGGTTCGAATCCCTTCGTCTCCGCCAGATTAAAATTTTAAAAATCCACCAAACGGTGGATTTTTTGATTTTGTTGATTTTTTTATGATTTTGTGATATAATACAGGTTAATTTATGGCGCGTTATTGCGCTTTTTTCATTGCTCGGATTATGCGGGCTTTTTTTATTTAATAAAAGGTTTTTATATGAAAACAAGTAATAATGGCATAAATATGCTTAAAAAATTAGAAGGATGTGTAAAAATTGGCAACATACATATTATTTATGATGATCAAACCGGCAGACCAATTAACATAAACAAAACATTACCCAAAGGTGCAACTATTGGCTATGGCCATTTGATAAAATCTGATGAAGATTTTAGAAATGGGATTTCTGAAACCAAAGCTACCGAATTATTACGCATCGATATTGCAACTTTAGAAAAAGTTGTTAAAAACAATATCTCTGTTCCATTAAAACAAAATCAATTTGATGCGCTTGTATTTTTAGCTTACAACATAGGTGCAAAGAATTTTACAAATTCAACAGTTGTTAAATATATAAACAATCCAAATTTTCGCAGTCCCATATACCCAAATTTAGAATTAGCATGGAAAGCATGGAATCGTTCCCAAGGAAAAACATCAAAAGGTCTAATTAACCGCAGAAATCAAGAATGGAACCTGTATAAGAACGGGAAATATTAAAAATTGACAACAGACCTTTTTTGTTTATACTATCAGAAAGAACAAAAAAAGGGTATATAATGCAAAGAAATAAAATTGTATCAAAAAAAGTTAGACCCCAAGTTATAACTTTATCAGTCGCTGTTATTGTTATGTTGATATGTGTTGCTGTTTTAAATACAAAATCGGAATTATTGGAACAAAAACACCCCGCAACAGAAAAACCTGTTCGCGTTCTTAACATAGTAGTTGCTAGTTTTATTGCTTACTTTATAACATGTTCTTTGGTTCCTTTATACAGAAATGCGAACAAATTTGCTTCTAAAACTGCAAGCAAATATCTTGCAAAACTTATGGAACAAAACCCAGAATTGAAACAATATGAATCGGTTCTTCAAAACACAGATGCCATGAAACGAATTGCAACCAAGATTTCTAATGAATTGCGCGACAGTGAACAAAAACGCATTTTGGAATTGGTCGACAAAATTGAACTTGATTCCACAGAAGAACAAATAGATAAAATCCATGATGAAATTGCAAAAGTTATTGAAGAACACTCAACTGTTCATCCTGAATTTTTAAATAATGTCTATGGTTATTTAGCCAATGCTGACTATATGATGTACGTAAAACAAAAACAGCAAGAAAACAAAATAAAAACTAGATAAAACTTTAAAATTACTCGCCGGATTTTTCCGGCGTTGTTTTTTTATAAAAAAATATTGGAAAAGGTTATTATAATTGCTATCATCAAACAGAAATGATAAAAAAGTTCCTGATTTTATTTATGTGTTTGAATATTGGTATTGCAAATGCCGCCGAATTTACAACCAAGGCAGAATCTGCTTACCTGGTTGATTACGACAGTGGCGATGTAATTGTTTCTAAAAATGCTGATGAATTAATGCCCCCCTCTTCTATGTTGAAACTAATGACATTGACTGTTTTGTTTGACGAGGTAAAAACCGGCAAATTAAAAACGGATGATGTTTTAACTGTTTCTGAAAACGCAGATTATAAAAATCCACTTTGGTATCCAGCAAGTAAGATGTGTCTTGTCACCGGGCAAAAAATAACAGTTAAAGATGCCATACTTGGAATTATCGTTTTGTCTGCGGGCGATGCATCGGTCACAGTTGCAGAACATTTGGCAGGAGATGAAAATAAATTCACCGAATTGATGCATAAAAAGGCACTTGAAATCGGTATGGAAAAATCTACTTTTGGTAATGCCAGTGGTTTGCCACATGAAAATAATTTGATGACCAGCAAAGAACTTGCGATGCTGGCAAAATATATTATTGATGAATATCCTGATATTTATCCGATGTTCGCAACAAAACGATTTGAATTTAATGACACGAAAACAGATTGGTGCCGTGAATGGACAAAAACACACACAATGAATTACAACAGATTACTTTTTTCTATGCCTGGGGCAGATGGCCTAAAAACAGGCCACACAGATAATGGCGGATACGGCATGGTGGCAAGTGCTAAAATCGGTGGTCGTCGCTTGATTGGTGTTATAAATGGTTTCCGTGGCAAGGGACATGATGCTTTGGCAGAAGAAATGAAAAAATTGTTAAACCACGGATATAAAAATACACAAACAAAAATTTTCTATCGTGCAGGCGATGTTTTGTTAAAGGTTCCTGTGTGGTATGGTCGCTATCCTACAGTTGATGCAACTACAAAAGAAAATGTCGCGATAACTTTACCAAAAGATTATTCATTAAAAAACATTCGCGTGTTGGCAAGGTATAATGAACCTGTGGCTGCGCCTGTAAGGGTCGGACAACAAATCGGTGAAATAGTTATTGAAAATAACGGTGATATTGTAAAACGAATTCCGATGATTGCAAAAGAACGGGTCCGTAAAATTCAACTTTTTGGTCGTGTATTTAAAAACATTTCTGTGATGATTTGGGGTAAATAGTATGGCAAAGAAAAAAGAAGTTTTATTTGAATTTCCACACCCCATGGATAACGATTGTTTAATCGGGCACAAGGACACTTTAAAATCTTTTCTTGACGCGTGGAATAATCGTGACGAACATCCAATTCATCCTGTGTGGATGCTTTGTGGACCACGCGGCATTGGCAAAGCAACACTGGCTTATAAAATCGCAAAGATGGTTTATGGCAATGTTGGTGATTTTTTTATAATTGATTTGGCTCATAATCTGGATGATCGTGGTAATTTAAAGACCGATGCAAAATTGATATCTGTTAAAACAGTTCGCGCGATGATTGAAAAAATGCAGATGTCATCAATGTCTGGACAATGGCGTGTGATTCTGATAGATGCGGTTGATGAATTAAGTGTTGCTGCAGAAAACGCGGTATTAAAATTATTGGAAGAACCACCGGCACAAACATTGTTTTTATTGGTGACGCATCAATTATCAAATGTTTTGCCAACTGTGCGTTCACGCGCACGCGTTGAAAAAATGCACCCTTTAACTATGTCTGAACTTCGCGAATTATGTGTTAAGTTTATGGGTGATGAAGAAATAAGTTCTGAGATATTAAAACTGGCAAACGGCAGTTTTGGTAAGATAGCAAACTTGAAATCTTCTGGTGGCGATGTGATATATCAAGAATTGATAGATACACTGCAAAGTAAAAATGCAAATGGTAATGATATGATGAATATTGCAATTAAAATCGCATCTGAACCTGCGCTTTATGGCATTGTGTTGGATGCAATCGCATATTTTGGATTGGCAGATTTATATCCAACCGCCAGCCAAGGCATATCTGATATAAACAGATTAAATTTAAAGGCAGATATAACAATATTCAAAATCATAAATGAAATAAAAAAATGTTTATAGATACCCATTGTCATTTAACAGACGAATATGATGGCGGCATTGACGCAGTTATTACACATGCAAAAAAGGATGGTGTTGGTGCTTTGATTTGTGCAACTGCCGAAGGAATTGATATAAAACCTGCATTAAAATTGGCTGAAAAATACGATAATATTTTTGTGACAACTGGTATTCATCCAGATCATATTGATTTGAATCCAAACGATTTTTTAACTGACGAAATATTAAATCATCCACGCGTTATTGGTGTTGGTGAAATTGGTCTTGATTATCATTACACACCCGGGACACGCGATGCCCAGATAAAATTATTTGAATCACAATTGGAAATTGCGTACAAACATAATTTACCGGTGGCGATTCACACAAGGGATGCCGACAATGATACAATGGCAATTTTAACAGACAAATATTTTGGGGTTATGCATTGTTTTACTTCCACCTGGGAATTGGCAAAGGTTATGTTAGACCGCGGTTTTTATTTTTCTGCCAGTGGTATTTTAACATTTAAAAACGCAAACGAAATTCGTGAAACATTTGCAAAAATTCCAATGGACAGAATCGTTATCGAAACAGATTCGCCCTATTGCGCACCAGTGCCATATCGTGGCAAAACTTGCGAACCGGCATTTGTAATTGAAACTGCAAAAGTTTTGGCGCAAATCAAAAATTTGCAAATTGACGAATTGGAAAGTATACTATTTGAAAACACAAAAAGGTTATATCCGAAATGCCACGTCAAATTATAAAATTTGGTCAAGTTTCTGAAAATCGCAAAGCGCGATTTGCTTATTCTATTGAAGACACAATAGAAGCAGGTATTTCATTGACTGGCGCAGAAATCAAATCTTTGCGATATGGTCTGGTTACCATTGTTGACGGATTTGTTCAAAGGCGCGGGGATAATTTATTTTTGGCAGGTGTTGAAATTCAAAAATTACCAACCGCTAACCGTGCGGTCAATTTCGATGAAAGACGACAAAGACAATTATTATTACACCGTAATCAAATCAATCGTCTGATTGGAAAATTACAAGAAAAAGGTGCAACTATTGTCCCATTAAAACTTTATTTTAATAATCGGGGAAAATTAAAAGTTTTACTGGGTATTGGTTATGGTAAAAACAAAGTAGATAAACGCGAAACCATTAAACAACGCGAATGGGAAAGAAGCAAATCAAGATTATTAAAAAAATAAAAACCCACATTCGTGGGTTTTTATTTTTTATAGGTACAAAATTATCTGTCCATTTTCGGACCACGAGGACCACGAGGACCTTCGTGTTCGCGCATTTCTTTTTTCATTTCTTTTTTAACGGCCTTGTATTCTTCGATTGAAATGCATTCGTTGCCATCAACATCCGCAGCAACTAATTTTTCGCGCATCATTGGACAATCAATAGAATCCATCTTTAAACATCCATTTTCAAATACAGGATTCATTTTTGGCATATGTTTCATTCCATGATGGCATCCGCACATCATTTTTCCGCAAACCATACCAAGTGCAAATATAATTGCCCAAACAATTATATGTTTAATCCAATGGGCAGACCCGTGACAATGGCAATTGCAGTTTTCACCACATGCACATTTGTGTTCCATAACAGGTGCAGGTTTTACAGATGTTCTTTTAACTGTTGTTTTTTTGACTGTTTTTTTTGTTGGCATTTGACCTTTCCTTTTGGTTTTGTTGTTACGGAAACATTGTAGCAATTTTAAAATCCAAGTCCAGCGGAAAATTAACACAAAAAAACACCCACAAATCTGCGGGTGTTTAACCTTACTAAACAAACCGTTCAGATTAATTCAAAGCATCTTTCAAAGATTTACCAGCACGGAACTTTGGTTGAACGGAAGCAGCAATTTTAATTGGTGCACCTGTTTGTGGGTTGCGACCAGTTGTTGCTTTACGTTTTGCTGTGGTAAATGTACCAAAGCCAACCAAGCGAACTTCGCCTTTCTTTTTCAATACTTTTGTGACTGTGTTGATGAATGCATCCAAACAACCAGCTGCAGTTGCTTTTGTAACTTCAACTTCATTTGCAATTGCTTCAATCAATTCTTGTTTGTTCATATGTTTCTCCTTTCATCTAGAGTTTTAAGGTTGTCCGGCAGTTTTCAAAGGCATCGCCCTTGGAACAATATCTAGGTTTCCAAAGACATTGCCCTAACTGCTTAATCGAATCGTAGAGAAAACTGCGGTTTAAGTCAAGACAATTATTTCAAAACCCCAAAAAACTTAGTTCTTGACAAAATTTTACTTTTAAGGCAATCTTACAGCCCTGTAATTTACTGGTCTTGCACCTTCTGATGTATTATCACACAAAACCCATTGTTCTTCACTGCCACGAACCTCTACCTGACGGAAATGATTCGGAGTCATATAAAAAATAGTGAACACAACCGCCATCCAAAAAAATATCTTCGTTAAATCCCATGGATTTTTATATGCTTCGTCAATGAATTTATCTTTTAATAAATTCTGGTACAAAGCCCAACCCCAACTGAATAACAACACGATACCAACAAAAGCAAAAAACAATGGCGCAAAGCTTGCCAAGAAATGTAATGCCTCAGAAACTTGCTTCCACATACCACTGGCTGCGTTGCATACATACAAAACATTATCTGGGTTTACACCATTGGGTAATTTTACTGGGGGATTTGACCCAAGATTAAAATTAAAAGACACCGCGACAATTATTATCGTGAACACAGATATTGCAAAAAGTAATCCTGGTTTTTTATTCATACTTTGTATTATATCACAAAATATACCCCCTTTGCAATTTTATCATTGAATATGGTTGTTTTTAATCTTATTATGAAATTGCTATGAAACAATTGAACGACAAAGATATTGCAAAAATGATTGGTGAAGATTTTTTTCCGGATGAAAATTCTGTTCAAAAATCGGTTCGCCAAGAACTTCATTTATCAACCCGTATTCCCAAAAAAGAAATCACCCCAGCGCATATAACCATTGACTTTCACGAACACACCGAGGAAGAAGCATGGAATATGCTGGTAAATCTGGTTGAATCTGATGCACGAAGTGCAACTGTTATTACTGGGGCAAGCGGAATCTTGAAAATAAAATTTCAACAATGGGCGCGTGATAGTATCATCAGCCCACGTATTTTATCTTTTACCCCAATAAATAATGGAAGTTTTTCTGTGAAATTAAAAAAGAAACAATAATTATTTTACTTCATCTGGCAACAGGTCATAGTTGTGTGTCATACAATGCCCGTGTTTTACACGCCAGAGCGAACGTTTGGTTTCATCAGAATTCGGGTTATATGGACTGAATTTATATTCGTTATAAAATAAACTGTGGTCACAAGTCATATATTGGATATTTGTTGAATATGATTCTTGTGATTTTTTGTTACTAGATTTACAGGCGCACAAAATATCAACATATTTGTTACTGTCGCTTTGAAATCTTACGCGATAATCAAGATGCGGTCCTGTGGATGTACCTGTGTTTCCACTTAATGCAATTTGTTGACATGCGTTTACCCTTTGACCAGCACTTACCAATGATTTTGATAAATGTAGGTATTGTGTAATTATGCCATTATCATGTTTAATTTTTATAACATTACCTCCACCGTAATCATCCCATCCCGTTGATTCTATCACACCATCAGCGGTCGCATATACTGGTGTTCCAACTGGACACCCAATATCAATGGCAGGATGAAAATTCTTTTTTCTGAATCCAAAATCACTTGTTATCGGGTATTTCAAATTTGACATATCCACAGGGTACCGCAGTGGTAATCGTGTTGATTTTCCATTTCTGCACCAGTTACTTGCCATATTTACTGGACCATTTGGTGCCGAAGGAGCAGAAGGATTGGCATTTTCTTCTTCAATCAGTTCTGCCATTTCTTCTGTGGCTTCATCAACCGCCTGCATATCTTCTTTGATAGTAATACCACGATATGCGCATCCAGACACACAAACACCGTTGTCATCATATTGAACTTCAAAAGGCATATACCCTTCGCGCAGGACTTCTATTCTTGAATTAAAAGACAAATCTTCAAATGTTTTTGGGAATTGTTGGGCTGTCAAAAAACTTTCTGCGCAAAGCGGAACAGCATAAAGATTTCCAATGAAAAACAGGCAAAAAATCTTTTTCATAACTTATATTGTATCATTTTTGGGGGTAAAAATGAAATAAATATTGATTTTTCTTGCATTTCAAATAAAAGGGTATAAAATGTAGGGCATTGCGCCCATGGCTCAATTGGATAGAGCATCTGACTACGGATCAGAAGGTTGAGGGTTCGAATCCTTCTGGGCGCGCCACGAATTTGAAAAACACCCGTTTGGGTGTTTTTTTAATTCGCATCGTCCCAGCAGGATGAGAGCCCGAACAAAGTTGCGAAGCAACGAAGGGTTCGACAACAAGTAGATTTTGGAAGTGAAACGCACCAAAATCGTTACGGTTGCCCTGCAGACACAAAGTGTCGAAGGAATCCTTCTGGGCGCGCCACAAATTCAAAACCACCTGTTTGGGTGGTTTTTAATTTATCGCGACCAAGAAGTATGAGAACACGCAATAGGGTTCGACAAGCAGCAGATTTCACAAGTGCAACGCAGTGAAATCGTCACGATTGCCCCGCGCCCTATTCTTTCTTTTTTCGTTGTTGCGCACGTGTGGTATAGCCAGTCACATAAAACCAATCATCTATCATAGAAAGAGTGGTTTCAATGTATCTTGCGATTTCGCGCGGGGAATTATGAAATTTGACCTCGTTTAAAATCTGATTCAATTCTTGGACAATAAAGGACAAAATCTGGGTATGTTGCGGATCCAAGATTTCTATTTTGTCCGATTTATAAAGCAAATCTTCCATCGCTTCTAATTCACGTTTAAGCGCACGAATATATTTAATATCTAAATCAATTTTTTTATAGTTCAAATTTAAATCCTGCATCGGGACTTCGATACGCGGAATTTGAATTATGTTTTTCATCTGGCCCAATATTTTAAATAAAAAACTGTCTACTTGATTCACAATATTTGCGTGCTGATTTCTTTTCATTCGACGCGTTATAAGAAAGTTAGAATAATCATAAAATAAAAACACCAGTGGTATCGCCAATAATGATGCAGATATATTATTCGTTAAATCAATCCAACTGGGGTCATGCAAGTATTTTTGCGAAAAATAAAAGACAAAAACACCACCTGCGATTGATAAGACATAAGGAATAGCTTTTAAAAGAAAATGTACTATGTTCATATGAAAAATCATAACCAAAAACAGCTGATTTTTTCCACAGGAAGCAAAACCCATTATTTACAACCATAAACTTGAAAAATCACCAAAAATGCGCTATAATTATATGGATAAAAAAGCCCAACACAACCAAGAGGTGGCATGATGGAAAGTTTGCAAAAATTTATCAAAGATTATTTTGGTCTTTTGAATCTTAAAAAGATGCCAGAGACAGTAAAGTCCCATTATGACAAATTGGTTGCAAACAATGACTTTCCTAATAAAACTGTCAAAAGTTGGGCAAAATCAATGGATGCCAATGGGCAATGGAAAAATTTACCTGATTTTTCGACGTTATCTGATGAAGAACTCAATTTATTGTACATTGATTTGTTACGAACATTTGGTGTTATGTCATCGCATATGGAAAAATTAGATGAAGACACGAAAAATTTTGTGAACAAATTTTATGGTGCTGGAAAACTGCTCAATGTCCCCCCAATACAACCAAATGTAAAACAACAAATTGATGGTTTAATACAACTGCTGTTAAACGATTCAAATGTCGCAACTCTTGCTTCTTTGGATTACGGTGAAGACGAGATATTAAAAGAAGTATCTCTGGGTCGAAAAAAACACGAAAATGATGAAGTAAAACGACTGATTTTCAAAACTGTAAAAAATCTGCAACAGGCATTACAGGATCCCAATTATCAGCAATATTTGTCTGGACCATTGGCGCAGTTTAATTTAAACGATATCCAAAAAGCCATCAAACCTTTTAGTATTGACGATGTCACAGGTCAGAATCGCAATGATTTAAAAACCAATTGTGAAAAAATATTTGGAACACTATTTGAAAAAAAGAAAACTTTTGAAGCATTTAAAAATTATGAACCTGGTGAAAAATTTGTATCTGAACAAATTGATAAAGCGCTTTCTGATACTGACTATACAGGTAAAATAAACCCAGATAATTATGTCGCCCCAACATACAAAGACGATCTTAATTGGCGCCAAAAACTTGATAAAAAATTAGAAGATACTTATTCTGATGTTTTGAAAAAATATCTGACACTACATCGTGCAAATTTAACAATCACAAAGACCGCGCCAGCAATCATTAAGCAATTTGATAAAGCGAAAATTAAACCAACGGATGGTATAAAGACCATTCTGGAAAAATCGGGAGATATAACAAACGGCTTAAAAGGCAAAGAGCCATTTGCAGCAGCAGATCATTTTAAATGGATGATTGAAAAATTAACATCTTATGAAAAAAATGGTATGGGCAAAGCCATTGAAGGTGCGTTGCGCAATCGTCGCCAAATGGAACATATTATTGAGCAAATGATTTTTGATGCAGTAGACGAAGGTAAAATAGATCAAGCAAAAACAGCAATGGAAGTTTTATCCATAATGCAATACGGTATGTTCACCAGTCGCAGAATGGATGCGATAAATCAAACAGATATGACAATATTATCTGATGGTAAGCTATCTTGGAATAAAAACGAAGGCATTCAATTTGTCACAAAAGCGATGGACAAAACATTAAAAACAGGTATTCAATTAGCCGGGTATACAACTACGGCAATAGCAAACAAAGTTTTCCGTCGTCCAAGCAGAGTTCTTGAAAAATCAAAATTAAAAGACAAACTTGTTGATAAAAAAAATGACCTTGATGCAGAAAAAACATCATTTAATAATGACAAACAAATCCAAGATGCCACCGATAATGCAGAAATTCAACGCAACAACAACAGGATTACCGCAAGCGGTATCGCAAACGATACAGATTTGACAAACAAAAAGAATCAATTGGCAAACGACAGAAATATCGAAGATGCAAAAAAATCTTCGTTTGAATCTGCCGAACAAACTTTTGCACAATGGGAACAACATAAATCTGATTACGAACGATTAAGACAACTGAGTATTGATCGTGTCAATACGAGCAGAGAAATTGGTCAATTAAAAGCTGAATTACGCGCTATGCCTAACCCAGCACCCGATCAAAACGCAGAATTCGAAGCACAAACAAAAAAGCAAGAATTAGACACAAAACAACAATCATTAAATAATCTGGAACAAGAATACGACACTATCAAAAACAGATATCCTTTTAAAACTGTCAACAGAACGACCGGGGCAACAGTTATTCATCAATACAATCAAAGGGCGTACAATACTGCAGAAACCGACATGAATAACGCGAAAAATGCTTATGAACAACAAAAAAACAACAACGATACTTTGCAACATAACATCAATGAATATGAAGATGCACGAGATATAATAAAAGAAACACAAAAACAAATAGACGATCGTCAAGAAAAAGCAAATAAATGGGATGAAGAACACAAAAATGGTTATACTGAATTATGGGCACATTGGGAATTTTTGCAAAGCGGAAAAACAAAAAGTTTATTCCACATCAGCACTAAAAAATTACAAGAAAAGATGGATAATGGCGAAATGAAAAATAGATATAATGACTTTTACGCACAATGGCTTAAATCACATCCTTATGCGGCTTGATTTTTTTGGTCATTTGTGATATAATATGTACCAATTGGACGGCGGTGAAAATCGCCGTCTTTTGTTTTGAACTTTTAAACTTTTTACAATAAAAATTTAACAAAAGGATTTTAATATGACACGAATTCTGCAGGTTCGTCGTGGCTCTTGCACACAAAACGACAATTTTACGGGTCTTGCCGGTGAAATAACTTTTGACACAACCAACAAAACACTTCGCGTGCACGATGGTGAAACACTGGGCGGTTTTGCCTTGGCGCGTGCAGATGCGGTTCCAAGCGCTTTTGACATAAACTCGATTTCCAGCGATTTTTGGACCGCGCTTTTTTCAACTTATCAAACAAATTCAATTCAAAGCGAAACTTCAACTCCGCAATCTTTAACATCAACACCATATATCGATTGCACAATGGAATATAATCAAATTCCAAAAACTGCCGAAGCAATTTTGGTCTGCCAAAGCCCAGAAGCAGGATACAGCATTGATGATGAAGTGCGCGCATTTGGTGTTGGAAATTATTCCAACCCACATGTTAACACTTATGTATCAAATGATGCACTGCATGTGCGTTTATATGTCAACGAACAGACATTTTGGGTATTCCACAAAACCGATGCAACACCGACAAATATAACCAATGCAAATTGGAAAATAAAATTTACAGTTTGTTATTGAAACCGTTAAAATAGTTTGCTAACCTTTGGCGCGTGATTCAAATATAAACGAAAGGATTTAATATGTATATACTTGCTTTGAATTGTGGTTCATCATCCCTGAAATACCAGGTGTTTGATGCAGATACTAAACGCGCCATTGTTGGCGGAAATGTTGAAAAAATCGGTTTGCCTGATTCTTTTATTACCCAGAAATATCCAGATGGTTCAAAAGACAAAAAAGAAACACCTATGAAAAACCACAACGAAGCATTGAACGAAGTTCTGTTGATGTTGAAAAAAGCATCTGTTGATATGAACGAAATTGGTGGTGTTGGTCATCGTGTTGTTATGGGCGGTTCTAAATTTGCTTCGTCTGTTGAAATCAATGATGAAGTTATGCGCGCAATCAACGAATGGAAAGATTTGATGCCACTGCATATTCCTGCATCATTAATGGGTATCGAAAGTGCGCGCAAAACATTACCAAATGCTAAACAAGTCGCTGTGTTTGATACTGCATTTTTACAAACAATGCCTGAATATGCTTATCGTTACGCGATTCCAGAGGCATGGTATAAAAACCTTGGGGTGCGCAGATACGGATTCCACGGAACATCGCATTTGTATGTTTCAAAACGCGCGGCAGCAATGCTTGGCAAGCCAGCCAATGAATGCAATTTGATTACTATGCATATTGGTTCTGGGGCTTCTGGTGTCGCAATTAAAAATGGTCGCGCTGTGGATACTACTTTGGGTATGACACCAACCGCCGGTTTGGTTATGGGAACAAGACCTGGGGATGTTGATGCGGGTGCTTTGTTATATGTAATGGAAAAATTGAAATTAACCCCAGAACAAATGACAAAACATTTGAACAAAGATTCTGGACTTTTGGGTGTCACAACTTGCTTTGCAGACCGTCGTGATGTTGAGGCAAACAAAGATGAAAATCCTGCATGCAAATTGGCAATCGAAATGGAATCCCATATGGTAAAAAAATACATCGGCGCATTTATGGCAGAACTTGGTCATGTTGATGCACTTGTTTTTACTGCCGGGGTTGGTGAAAATGATGATTTCTTGCGCGAAAAATTCTGCGAAGGATTGGAAGAATTGGGAATCAAATTGGATAGGGAAGCAAACAGAAACGCCCTGGCGCGCAAAGGTGTTGATGAAGCGATTATCAGCACACCTGATTCCAAGGTTAAAATTATGATGATTGCGACAAATGAAGAATTGGTTATCGTTGAAGATACAATTGCAATTATGAACGGAACCTATAATGCCGACCATTTAAAAATGAATTACTCGTTTTCAAAAGCAAGATAAACAAACAAAAAACTGACGCGATTGCGTCAGTTTTTTTTATTGTATAATATCACAAAAATTTGCTACATTGCTGGTATGGACAAAGAAGTTTTTGATTTTTTTAATACTGATTTGCAATTTATACATGGTGTGGGACCAGTGCTTGCAACCAAATTCAATGAGGTTTTGGGTGGTCGGCGCGTGCTTGATTTTTTATTACATATTCCATCCTATGTTCGTCCGCGCGAAATTTTGGATTCTGTTGTTGGCGCGCAAAGTGGCGATACAATTACAATTTCCGTTTTGGTAAAATCTCATAAAAAAGGCGGTTTATTCAAAGGGAAAAGACATCCGACACAAATTATATGTGCTGATAAATTTGCCGCGCCAATAACCATACAATTTTTCAATGTAAATTATCTTGATTATTGGACGGAAAAGTTGCCAATTGGTCAATGGCGAATTGTCAGTGGCAAACTCGATTTTTCAAATCGAAATGGCGCAATAATAAATCATCCTGAATTTATTGAATTACCAGAAAATGCGGCTAAAATACCGACTCATCAGGCGATATATCCGTCTGGCGAAGGGTTATCACAAAAAACTTTTGCGAATGTTCGTAACCAAATTTTCAATACAATTCACGAACGCATAAATGCGAATAACACCAGCACAAATATGCTGGAATTTATCGATGCTTTGGAACATGTGCACTTTCCAGAAACTAATGACGATTTGGCACCGAATTCCATATATGTTGCAAAGTTGGCTTATTGCGAATTATTTGCCCACCAGAGCGCGATTGCCATAAACCGCTCTGTTCGTAAGGCACAAACCAACAAACGCGCTGTGCGGGTAAAAAAACATAATTTAATTGATAAGTTTTATGATATATTGCCGTTCAAACTAACGAATGCTCAACAAAGAACAATTGATGAAATATTTGCGGACTTTAATCGCCCCACACCAATGATGCGATTGGTCCAAGGGGATGTTGGTTCTGGAAAAACCATGGTGGCGTGTGCATCAATGGTAAAGATGGCAGAATCTGGCGCACAAAGTGTTTTGCTGGCACCAACTGATACCCTGGCACAACAGCATTTTGCGAAACTAAAACCGATGTGTGATAAACTGGGGCTGGTATGCGATGTTTTAACGGGTCGTGACAAAGGTGTATCACGGCGCGAAAAATTGATATCATTAAAATCAGGGCGAACAAAAATAGCGATTGGAACTCATGCTCTTTTTTCCGAAGATGTTGAATACAAAGATTTGGGATTGGTTGTAATTGATGAACAACATCGATTCGGTGTTCAACAGCGAACCTCTATGCGCGAAAAAGGACACAACCCAGATATGCTTGCACTATCGGCAACACCAATTCCACGAACACTTTCGATGACTGTATATGGGGATATGGATATTTCGATTATAAACGAAAAACCTGCGGGAAGAATTCCAATAAAAACAACTAAATTGCCAATTGAACGTGTAAACGCATTGATAAGCAGAATCGCACCACAAATTGAAAATGGCGCAAAAGTTTTTTGGGTTTGCCCATTGGTCGAAGAATCTGAAACTTCGGACATGATGGCAGCTGAATTAAGATTCAATGAATTAAACAAACATTTTCCACATACTGGTTTGTGTCATGGTCGAATGGATAAAAAGCAACGCGATAAAGTTATGGCGGAATTTGCAGATGAAAATTCTAAAATGCGTGTCCTTGTTTCAACCACTGTAATAGAAGTTGGAATTGATGTTCCATCTGCTACAATTATGGTGATTGAAAACGCAGAAAGATTTGGTTTGGCGGCATTGCATCAATTACGCGGGCGCGTTGGACGCGGTTCAAAACAATCTTTCTGTATTTTGTTATATGGAAATAATATATCGCCTGATGGCTTAAAAAGATTAGATGTGTTATGCGAAACAGATGATGGTTTTGTAATCGCTGAACAGGACTTGATGATGCGTGGTGTTGGTGAACTGCTCGGCACAAAACAAAGCGGTTGGATACAATATCATTTTGTAAACTATCGTGAACATCGGGATTTATTCAAATTGGCACAAAGTGCATCTATGGATAATAATATCACAGAAAACATATGGGCGAAACAGTTGCGAAACATATTTGATTGTTCTACCATAGCGGGTGCATAAAAAAATGAGAAAAATATTTGTAATTTTATTTTCTTTGTTCATCGCATTTAATGCAAAATGTGCAACTTTGATAAATGACACCGAAATCGAAAAAGAAATTTCACAAATAATTATGCCGATTGCAAATGCTGCGAACATACCGGAAAACAGATTGAAAATATATATCGTGCGGGATGATTCTTTTAATGCTTTTGTTCGTGGTGGCGAAGATATTTTTGTTTATACAGGATTGCTAAAACAAATCAAAAATCCAAATGCTTTACGTGCAGTAATCGCACACGAATTGGGACACACTATTGGCGGTCATACAATACAAATGTCCCAGCGCATGCACGATGAAATGGTTCGCACTTTGATTATTCAATCGTTGGGGGTTGGTTTAATGGTCGCAGGTGGAAACCCCAGCGCGGGTGCAGGAATTATGGCTGGCGCAACAGGTATAGCACAACAATCAATGTTGTCTTTTTCGCGCGACGAAGAACGTATGGCTGATGATATGGCGATTGATTTGATGGTAAAAGCCAACAAAAACCCAAATGGATTAATCGATGTTTTTGAACAAATGCGTGATATAAGCAGTGAATATGAATCACGTGTAAATCCTAATCGTGTAAATCACCCGTTAACCAGTGAACGTATAAATAATGCCAAAATGAAAATTTCAAAGTTAAAAAAAATACCAAAGACAAAAAATGCTGAAATTGAAAAAGAAAACACGAATTATGAAATATTGCGCGCAAAATTGATTGGATATCTGGACAGCGATAAAAATGTCATCGCAAAATATCCATATGCTGATAAATCAGATGCGGCGATTTATGCGCGTGCGATTGCGAATATGCAAAGTGGTAATTTGGATGCTGCAAAAACAGGAACACAAACATTGATAAAACGCAATCCAAACAACCCTTATTACTATGAATTATTGGGCGACATAGAATATCAATATGGGGCTTATGATGACAGTGTCATCGCATATGAAAAAAGTTTAAAACTGACCAAAGGCGCACCACAAATTGAAACTGCGCTTGCGCTGGTATTAAGCGAAAGGAACAAACCAGACGATAAAATACGCGCCAAAGAATTATGCAAACGCGCAATATTATCAGAACCTGCGCCTCTCGCATATTGGATATTGGCACGCGTAACAGACGGCGGGGAATCAGATTGGGCAATGGCTGAATTTTACAATATGAACGGAGACAAGAAAAACGCGCAAAAATATGCCACGATGGCGCAAAAGAAATCAAAAAAAGATTCCCCTGAATACATAAAGTCCGGCGATATATTGAAAAAAGAATAAATTTAAAAATAAAAACACAAAAGGTCCGTGTTGACGTCGGACCTTTTGCATTGGTAAGGAGACAAAGAAATATTTGACACCCCGCCACACACGTAAATAAGCATATCATAAAAACAATATCAATACAAGAAAAAAAAATATATAAAAATAAAAAAAACTTGATTTTGGGTAAAATATAACCTAAGATAAGCGAAGTTATTAAAAAAGGCGATAAAAATGGCATCTAAAAAAGGTAGTAAAGAAGTTGTAAAACTGGAAAACAAAGAAACCGGTTTTTATTACACAACAACAAAAAATACAAAGTCCGAAAATACCCAGGGCAAAATGAAATTCCGCAAATACGACCCAAAATTGCGCAAGCATGTCGTGTTTACAGAAGCAAAAATGTCTCACTAGGAATAAAAAATATTTTAAAACCCGCGGTTGCGGGTTTTTATCTTTTTTGCATATTTGAACTTATTTTGAACGAACTTTTAATTGACGGACAATATCTTTCACCACGCCACCAACAGTCGTGTATTTATAATAACTTGATTCTGGTAATTTCACATGCAATTTATGTTCCAATGTATACAATGCATCCACACATTCAAAATAGGATATGTTTGATCTGTCCATAAAATGTGTCTTGTTGTTAACAGATTTTGCATCTATTCCACATTCTGTCGCGATGATGCTTTTTACCTGTCTTGAGATACCGTTGCTTCTCATATGCGCCTCCGTCATTTTGGAATATATTCACAATAACCAGTCGATATAATATACCCCTTAATACAAGTTGTCAAATATTTTTTTTGGAAATTTATTATTTATTTTCCGAATTTGCCACTGCGTGGAAAACCAACTGGAACCGTATGACCCTGAGATGCGCGTTTTGCAAGCCATGGTGTTATATCATCAAGTTTTGTTGTGCCACGCCCCGTTGTCCAGCCAAAGCCATCACTTTTGTTAAAGAACATTGCATCGATTGTATATGTCCTGTCTGCATTATATTTTTGCAAGATTACACCCTTGCCCCGCGACATTTCTGGAATTTGTTCTGTTTCAAACATCAATAATTTATCATTAGAGCCAGACAGCGCAACCATATCGCCATCAACACGCACACATAATACCGCAGGGTTGTGTTCATCAACATTCATAATCTGCTTTCCGTTTTTCGTTTGTGCAACACAGTTTTCACCCGCAACGATAAAGCCAGTCCCATGTCGCCCAACGACCAGATATTTTGCATTTGTATCCAAAACAAAAGCACGCACAATATTTTCATTTGCCCCAATATCAACCATCATACGCACAGATTCACCAAAACCACGCGCAGACGGTAAATCGTTTGCGGATATTGTGAACATTTTCCCACCACTTGCAAAAAGATTTATCTTGTCCGTTGTTTGCGCGTGGAATGCGAATTGTAATTCATCACCTTCTTTGAATTTCATATCCAAATTATTCAAATCAAGATGTCCCTTCGCTGCGCGTATCCATCCCATTGTGGAAAGCACAACTGTAATTGGTTCTTTTTCAATAAAATCATCTGCATTAACAACCATTTCTTCACCAACCGGTGCCCAAGTTGTGCGACGGCGACCCAAACTCGTATTTTTTGCATATTGCTTTTTAATATCATCAAACCAAGCATGCAATTGCGCATTTTGTAATTCATCACTATCAAGAAGTGCCTGTAATTTGTCCCTTTCTTCGCGCAGATTTTTATCTTCGCGTCGAATTTCCATTTCTTCCAATTTGCGCAACGAACGCAAGCGAGTGTTCAATATCGCTTCGACTTGAATCTCAGTCAATTGGAATTCCGCCATCAAAACCGCTTTTGCATCATCTTCGGTTCTGATGATTTCAATAACCCTATCCAGATTCAAATAGACGATTAACAACCCGCCCAATATTTCCAATCGTCTTTCAATATTACTTAAACGCCATTTTGTGCGACGCAACAAAACATTTTTTTGATGCGCGATAAATTCACGCAACACATCACCAATCGGCATAACGCGTGGCGCACCATTGGAATCAACCACATTAAAATTCATATTGAATTTATATTCCAAATCAGTCATCGCAAATAAATGCGCCATCATTTTATCAGTTGGAATATTACGGTTTCTCGGTGTAATAACAATACGCACATCAGTTGTAGATTCGTCCACAATATCTTCGACCAGTGGCAATTTTTTTGCGTCAATTAAATCTGCAATTTGTTCAACCAATTTTGATTTAACGATACCATATGGGATTTCTGTGATAACAACCTGCTCCATTCCGCGTTCCAGTTTTTCCACATCCCATTTTGCACGAATGCGAAACGCGCCACGACCAGTATCATAATTTTTGCAAATCGTTTCAAAATCATCAATTAAAATTCCACCTGTTGGAAAATCGGGTCCAACCAGTTTTTTCATAATCTGTTGCGTTGTCGCATCTGGTTTATCCACAACCAAATTCAATGCATCCATAATTTCAGAAACATTATGAGTCGGGATATTAGTCGCCATACCAACCGCAATTCCCATACCACCATTTGCCAACAAATTTGGAAACGCGCCAGGCATAACCGTTGGTTCAACAGTTGTTCCATCGAAATTTGGCATCATATCAACACTGTCTTCATCAATACCTTCCATAATCAGCATCGCGGCATCTGTCATTTTTGATTCAGTATAACGATATGCCGCCTGGGGGTCGCCGTCGATATTTCCAAAATTACCCTGGCCATCAATTAACGGATAGCGCACAGAAAAATCTTGGGCAAGGCGCACCATCGCATCATAAACCGAAGAATCACCATGCGGATGATAATGTCCCAACACATCCCCAACAACCGTTGCACATTTTCGAAAAGCAGCAGATGGTGATAATTTCTGACGCAACATAGAATACAAAATACGGCGATGCACAGGTTTAAGTCCATCCCGAACATCTGGCAAAGCACGCGCAACAATCGTTGAAACCGCATAAGATAAATAACGTTCAGACAACGCGTCTGATAATTGCTGACCCGAAATATTTTCAACTATGTTTTCAGATTTTTTCATAATTTTCCCGTTTTTATCAGCAAAAGAATAAAACATTTCAAAAAATAAAACAAGAAAAAAACCTTTTACTTTTAATGTATTGTATTGTATAATTTCATGTGAATAAAAATAAAGGATTTAACATGGATAAATCTAAAAATTTTAAAGATGCGAACAAAAAAATTCTTACATATATGGACGTGGTAAAAATGTTCAATGAATTAAACGAAACATTGCATGGCGAATATTATGCATATTCAAGCAAATTGAAACGACCCGAAGGTGGGCAAGCAGTTGGTTTTGTGTATACTGGCTATGCTGCCGGCATAGGTCTTAACAGAATATTAGACAAAATTGGGATAAAATACTCTACTTTTATGAAAAGCGGTAGCGGAATCAACGAAGAATCTGAAATTCATATTGATGTCAAAGACGAAAAAAAGATGTTGAATATAATAGAAAAAATAGGTGATGTAAAATCAAATTTGCAAACACAAATAGATGTTACGAATAGTAATTTTGCAAATAATCCTTTGTTTCAACAAATAAGATAAAAAACCGCCCAGATTGGGCGATTTTTTATTTCTACAACGATTAGAATCCAAAGACCATACGTTGTTTTGATTGACGTTTCTTTTCGTTACGGACTGCTTCTTCTTTTAAACGTTTGCGTTTAGTTGTTGGTTTTTCGTAACGTTGACGTTCTTTCATTTCGCGATAAAGACCTTCTTTTTGTGACTTGCGTTTTGCAACACGCAATGCCTGTTCTACGTTATTATCACGAACCAAAACTTTTACCATTATGTATTCACCCCCTTTGGCGAATTTGTATTTTGTTTGTTGATGTTGATTGCGATTTTATAACATAAAAATTAAAAAAACAAGAAAAATCTTGACTTTTGTTTTGTAAATGAATAGAATGTGTGGGCTTTCAAACGAAAGTGTAGCAAAGTTCTGGGGTTGTAGCTCAGTTGGTAGAGCACCTGCTTTGCAAGCAGGGGGTCGTCAGTTCGAGCCTGATCAGCTCCACCAGAATAAAAATGGACGGCATCACAAGATGCCGTTTCTTTTTTTTCAGAGACACCTGCCAACAACCATCACCGTCTCGTCAGCTCACACCTGATCAGCTCTACCAGAATAAAAATGGACGGTATCACAAGATGCCGTTTTTTTACAAAAAACTTGACAACTTTATTTTTTGTGTTATATTATATTTGGTTTAAACAATAAAATATGGAGATAACTAATGTCTAATGCAAAAAATTTTTCTAATGATATCAAAGCGATCATTATAGATTTGTTACACAGTAAAGGTAAGAACATACCAGTGATTAAACAAGATACAAAACTGAGCGATATTTTAGATTGTATTGAAGTAAGACGTATTAGTTTTCGAATTGATGATATATATAAAATTAACACCCATGCGCTGGTCAATACTTTTACAACATTTTCTGATTTAAGTAATGCGACAAAAAGTCTTATTAACGAAAAAGAACGAAAAAAAATCAAAACAATTTATTATAATAATGCATTAACCAATAATATAAATGACACATTAGTAAAAATTTGCAGACGCAGTTTTGGTAAGAATATACCAGAAATAAAGCCAGACAGTCAATTACGCGATATTTTTGACTTTATAAATTTAAGACGCATTGTTTTTGATATTGACAACACGTTCCAAATAAATACTCATGCATACATTGACAACATGGATACTGTTTCTGATTTATACAATGTGGTTGGAAATTTGGTATACACAAAAACAGAAAATATGATTAAACCTATTTTAAAAAAGGTTTTTGATTCAAAAGATACTGTTATGCCAGAAATTACACCAGATACAAATTTACGTAATATATTAGATTATATTGGTCTTAGAAAATTAAGTTTCATGATAGATGAAAAATTTGGTATAAATTCTCATGCATCAATCGATAATATAATAAAAATGAAAGATTTGTGTATTATTGTAGACAAATTACGTTCTGAAAAATTGATTCAAAAAAACCAAACCATAACTGCACTTAAACCAAAAGAAAGAATGCTTAAGCATCAAAAGGAATTGGTTTTAAAAGATATTACCAAATGGTTGAACGATGCATGGATCACTCCTCACGAAAACATTAGTTTTGATTCAGAAATACAAATGGATATACGATTAACTGATTTCAATGTGTTTTTTGCCATTGAACAAAAATATAATATAGAATTACCATATATTTTTGACATGAAAACTGTCGGGGATTTATGCGAAGCAATCGTGAAACAACGTATTAAAACATTACGCACTGATAAACACATATATAACAACAGTGTAAATTTTGAGGCTGCACCTGTTATAATGCATCAAAAACCAGCTGTTTTAGAACGTTATGGTCCATATTATTACATGAAAGGACACTTGCCATGGTGGGCAACACTCAAAGACCGCAAAGAGTTTTATCATGCACTTAAAAATACTATGAATCAAAGATTTTTATAAAACATGAACAACTATTTGCACATTGGTGTGCCAGAAAACTTTAATGATTTGTTGCCTGAATTAAAGGCAAAAACCCTTAAATGGGAAACTGTTTGTTATTCTGGAACAAAAATAAACAATAATGCAAAAATATCTTTTTATTCAGCGATTACAAATAAACCATACGGCAATATTATTCTAAGCCCGGGACTTGCAACAAATACAAATATTGACCCATTGATGAAAGCGATAACTTTTTGGTCGTTAAAGCATAATTATAATTTATTTACTTTTAATACATTTCTTGGCAATTTTTATGAAATACCGACCATCGAACAGGCAAAACGAAACACATATCCAGAATTTGTTCAATTATTAGAAACTTGTATCAAATTTACAGAACCTTATTACATCAACCAAAAGAACATTTTAATTGGACATTCTGCTGGCGCCACAGGTATAATTGATGCTTTGAACAATATTGTTGGTAAAGATGAAAAAATCAATATTGATTCTGTAATGTTATTCGCACCGTGGGCAAGTAAAGAATGGCATGATTTTTTAAAACAATTTATATACAGTCATAACCTTGATAACCCGTATGAAATATTGCCGATATACAATATTTTTAACAATGAAAGTGATAAAAATGGTTATGTGACAATTTTGCCACAATTTTTTACAGATTTAGAACAGTCAAAATTCAGACCAGATTTAATGAACAAATGGAATTCTTATGTGACCATCGTTGCTGGTGAAAAAGATAGAAAAGTTTCTATTGAAATATTAAAAACAAGATTCCAAGAATTAAAAAAACAATCTAGCCCTAACCTGTTTAAATTTATAATATTACCTGATGAAAAACATAGTTTTTTAAACATACATTCTGACACACAATCTGTTATCAATCTGATAAAATCTCAACGCGAAAAAATGAAATAAAAAATGCCCAAACGGGCAATTTTTTATTTCTTCATATGCACATCCATTTGTGGAAATGGGAAGTTTAATTTGTTTTTTGGGAATTCTTTGTAAATTGCTTCCAAGATATCTGCGCGCGCCCCCAACAAATCATCAAAAGATGTCCAATAACGAACAGTCAATGTGACAGAACTGTCATCCAAAGATGCCAAGAAAGTTTCTGGCGCAGGATTTTTCAAAACGCGTTTATCTTTTGATAAAATTTTCAACACAACCGCACGCGCTTTTTCAACATCGTCCCCATAGGATATTCCAACAGTTATATCTGTTCTGCGGTTTTTACCATGTGATAAATTTGTTATTACACCATTTGCCAATGCGCCATTTGGTAAAAACAAAACCTGGTTATCAAAAGTATGTAATTCTGTTGTAAATATCATTATCTTTTTCACGATACCCGTTTTACCATCAGCCGTCACAATGGCATCACCAACCTTAAACGGTTTGAAAAACAATATAATCATACCGCCAGCCACATTTTGTAATGTTCCAGATAATGCCATACCGATTGCCAATGATGCAGCACCAAGCACAGCCACAATTGAAGTCATTTGAACACCCATTGTGGTCAAAATGATTATGATTACAAAAACCTTTAAAGTAATGGTTAAAAATGACTGTAAAAATGTAGCGAGTGATGGTTCTACATCGTGTCTTTTCATTGCGAAACTTATCGAAGCAACAATCTTTTTCACAATCCAAAAACCGACAATCCATATGGCAATTGCCGCAATCAGACGCGTTCCAAATTCCGCAACAATTTGTCCAAGTTTTACAATCAAAGAATCAAGTGTCATATTCATTTTTTTCTTCCTTTTGTTTTTCAATGAAAAATTTAGCAAAAAAAATGCAATAAACGCAAGAAAAAAAACGGGGATTTTGTCCCCGTTTTTTTACTGTATCAATAATTCTTTGCCGTGGGTATCTACGGTAACCGTTGAACCTTCGCCCACAGAACCTGATAAAATCAAATCTGCGATTTTATCTTCGACCGCGGTAGTAATAAGTCGTTTTAATGGACGCGCACCAAACACTGCATCGTATCCATTGTCACCCAACCATTTGATTGCTTTGTCTGTGATGTGCAAAGATATTTGACGTTCGCTTAATCTTTTTTCCAAAATCTTAATTTGGATTTTTACTATGTCGCCCATCACATCTTTGCCCAATGGATTAAAGAAAACAATTTCATCAATACGATTTATAAATTCAGGACGAAACTGTTTTTTAACCGCTTCCATACTTGGCAAATTGCTTGTCATAATTACGATAGTATTTGTGAAATTAACCACGCGTCCCTGCCCGTCTGTCAATCTACCATCATCAAGTATTTGCAAAAAGACATTGAATACATCTGGGTTAGCCTTTTCAATTTCATCAAACAATAACACTTGATAAGGTCTGCGACGCACAGATTCTGTCAATTCACCACCTTGTTCATAACCAACATATCCTGGAGGTGCGCCAATAAGGCGTGCCACAGAATGTGGTTCCATATATTCAGACATATCAATACGCGTCATCGCAGTATCATCATTAAACAGATATTCTGCCAATGCCTTGGCAACCTCCGTTTTACCAACACCGGTTGGTCCCAAGAACATAAACGAACCAGATGGTCTACGTGGGTCAGATAACCCTGCGCGTGAACGACGGATTGCACGCGCAACCACGCTTAACGCATGATCTTGACCAACAACGCGTTTACGCAATTCATCTTCGATATTTAATAATTTCGATTGTTCTTCCATTGATAATCTGTCTGCAGGAACACCAGTCCATTTGGAAACAACCGCAGCAATATGTTCTGGCAACACAGTTTTATATTCTTTGGATTCGCTGTTTTGTTTTTTAATCTGTTCTTCTAATTCTGGAATCTTGCCATATTGCAAAGCCGATGCTTTTTCATAATCACCGTTTCTCATGGCGATTGCAACTTCTGCCTTGGCAGCGTCTAATGCGGCCATAGAATCAGAAAGCCCTTTCATTTTCTTTTGTTCGTCTTGCCATGCACGCGTCATTTCATTTGATTCTTTCTGCATTTTTTCAATTAACGAATCCAAATCTTTTAAACGTTTTTTTGATTCTTCATCTTTTTCTTTTTTTAATGCCTGTTGTTCTATTTTCAATTGCATTAAATGTCTGTCTAATTCATCCAATTTTTCAGGTTTAGATGCAATTTCAATCCGAACACGCGCAGCTGCTTCATCAATTAAATCAATCGCTTTGTCTGGTAAAAATCTGTCGGTTATATAACGATTAGATAATTTGACCGCCGCAACAAGCGCAGAATCAGATATACGAACACCATGATGCCCTTCGTATTTTTCCTTTAATCCACGCAAAATCGAAATTGTATCATCAACGGTTGGCTCATCTACATACACCGGTTGAAAACGACGCGCGAGTGCTGGGTCTTTTTCAATATATTGACGGTATTCGTCCAAAGTAGTCGCGCCGACACAGTGCAATTCGCCACGCGCCAACATAGGTTTTAATAAATTGCCGGCATCCATACTGCCTTCGCCTTTACCCGCGCCGACCATTGTGTGCAATTCATCAATGAACAAAATTATTTGTCCATTTGATTCTTTGACTGCTTTTAAAATTGCTTTTAATCTTCCTTCGAATTGACCGCGGAACATAGCGCCCGCCATCAATGCCCCCATATCAAGCGACAATAATTTTTTATTCAATAAATTTTCAGGCATATCCCCAGATACTATGCGTTGCGCCAAACCTTCGACAATCGCGGTCTTACCAACACCTGGGTTTCCAATTAAAACCGGATTGTTTTTTGTTCTGCGTGATAACACTTGGATAGTTCTGCGAACTTCGTCTTCACGCCCGATAACTGGGTCCAATTTACCATCTGCCGCCAATTTAGTAAAATCGGTGGTATATTTTTCAATCGCTTGCTGTGGCGTTTCTTGAACATCTTCTGGATTCATAGAATTACCTCTTTTTTTCTTGTTGCTTTTTATATAGTCGCATATTTTGAAAATTCAAGCCATTGGATATAAAACCTAAACAGCAAACATCGTAAAAAACTTAAAACATTACTTGACTTTTGGCAAATTATGGTATAAATTATGCGTCAGTAATTAAAGGATTTAATATGCCACGTGTATGTAAAGTAACTGGAAAAAAGACAATGGTTGGAATGAATGTGTCGCATTCTATGCGTCACACGAAACGCACATTCTTGCCAAATTTACAAAAATTATCGTTTCACAGCGATATTTTGAATCGCGATTTTGCCTTGCGTATTTCTACTGCTGGGCTGCGCACATTAACAAAACATGGCGGATTGGATGCTTATGTAATGTCCAAACCAATTTCTCGCTTGACCCCTGAAATGGCGGCTATTAAAAAAGCCATTGAAAAGAAAAATGGCAAAGCGGAAAAACCTGCAAAAAAACCTGTGCACAAACCAAATCGCAGTGCAAGATTGGTTAAAAAGGTTGATGCAAAAAAGGCATCTGTTAAAAAAGCAACCGCAAAGAAAG